>CAYPTZ010000075.1:0-3034 GCA_964413395.1 uncultured archaeon
AAAGGAAGAGTTATTTCAAGTCCATCGAGTTCAACCAATTCACAAAAAATTTCAAATCTAACCAATTTTACACAAAAACCACAATCTACTGGTGGAAAATATGTATACCAGGAAGTTGATGGATTTCTTCAATGGATGAAAGATCCTAATGGATTGGCAGCTCATATTCAACTTCATTTAGATAATCAGAATAAGGACGTAATACGTGAAATTTCTAAGGCATACAAAGGATTTGGAAGAATATTTGGATTTTAATCAAAAAAAATCAGATTTTTTTTTTAAAAACTCAATCTACTAACATTACAAAAAGAGATTTTTGTGAAAACAAAATTCCTTGAATAATTGGTTATATATTTTGTTGGGGCTTGACTTTGCCAAGAAGAAATGCATTTTTTTATATCTGAAGGATTTAATTTCCATTTTTTAGAAATATATTCAATCTTTCCATTTGATCGAGCAACTACCGTAAGTTTAATTGCTTTTTTTTTAAAGACTTCAGAATTAATTCAAATTTGATTTTCATAATTGTTCCCAGTCAAGATAGTGAAATCAAAAATGGGTTCTATTATCAACAGATTAGATTACTTCAAAAATAAATGTGATCATTTTGTCAAACATACAATAATTTTATTATGAAAATAGAAAAAAAATCTTAATAATCATTAATTCAATTTTTTAAATGAATTATTGAAATGATTTATTCCTTTTGTAAAATATATATGTTAAAACCATTTTTATTATTATGGTGTAAAATTTTAAAACCGGATTTTCTAAATATTTCATCCCAATATTTTTTTGATTTAAAAGCAAAACACAGTATTCCCATAAACAGTATTAATTGCCAAGAAGACCGGTTCCATTCACCTATCATGAAATATCCATTAGGTTTTAAAACTCGCTTAATTTCTTTTAATGATTTTTCAACTCCTCCTTCTTCATGAACTTCATGAAGAACGGATGAAGCATTAACCATATCAAATTTCTCATCATCAAATGGAATGTTTGTCACTGAACCATATTGAAATGTTGTCTTATCACTTACTCCTTCTATCCTTGCATTTTTTTGCACTCGATAAAGACTATTACCAGGTATGGCCATTTTATCATAAATATCAATTCCTGTTAAATGACCTCCATTTTTTAGTAGTTTTGCTATTTTATTTGCTGTCCTTCCTGTTCCACATCCAACATCCAAAATTTGAGGTGATTCAAGTTGAGCAATAAGAGGGATTTTATTATCTTCTAATTTACCAAAAATTACAATATACATTAAAAGCATTCCGATTCCAGGCCATACGAATATTAATATTCCAATAATTCCAGAAATTAATAAAATATATCTCATAATTCCTGATACCTGAAAACTAAGTATGAATATGATTATTGTTAGAAATCCAAGGATCTCAATAATAACTAATATATTTCCTGCATATAAACCATATTTCGGTTTTTCTTTCGTGTTTTTTTCCATGTCTACAATTCCTATTTTTTTTGTCATGTGAAATATAATAATAATTAAATATAAATGTTGGGGTGTCATGACATATCGTCAAGTATTTAAGGATTAGAAATATAAGAATATTAATGAAGGAAACCGAAAAAGAAAATGAATATATAAAATCTTTAGCATTACTTAACTTAACCTATGAAGAATCTTTAGTTTATTTATATTTAGTTAAAAAGGGGGCATCTTATACAGGAGTAAAGGATTTGAATAAAAATTTAAATATTAAACGGACTACGATTTATTCAATATTACACCGACTTATTGAAAAAAAATGTATACGCGAAGAAAAATATGAATCTTCATTTCAAGGATATAAAATAAGGAGATATTGTGCCATCAGTCCAGAAATCATATATTCATCCGTTTTTGAACATCAAAAACAAATTCTTCAATATTTAAAAGAAATTAAATCAAAGGAAATTAAACAGTTAGAGGATTTATATAAAAATGGAAATATAATAACCATTGAAAATATTGATTCCTTTTTGAAACCTTATTTTCAACCACTAGTAGAAAAAGGGTGGAAAATTAATTCCATCAAAATTGCTAAAACAGCTTTCATTCTTGAGTGTGTTATATATGATTGCACCTTATATTGTCCTTATGCAAAAATTCTTAATGATGCAGGTTTTATCGCAATTAAATTTGATTCAATAATAGAAGATGATCAAACAACGATAGATTTTATTATGAGTCAAGTAGCTAAACGGGGGCGAGAAGAAATCTTAGAAAAGGGCATTCATAATGTTCAATTAATTCCCTCAGAAATGAAACTCTTTAATAAGAACTGGTTTTCTTATCGATTTAAATTTCAATATAGCCCTAATACAGAGTATCAAGAATTTTCAAGTTCGGTAATTTTTCCGATTAAAAATCTGATTTTCTGTCTTTGGGCCGAATCAAAATCAATTTTAGAAGAAATGGCAAATGGATTTTTTAAATAAAAAGGCAAATCTTTGGATTTTTCAATCGTCCAAATTCAAAATATTCATTCTTAATTCCTTTTTTTTTCGATTTTTCATTAAATTTCAACTTTGTTAATGCAATTGAGAAAAATCGGTTTGTTCAATCTTATATTTGAAAATTTCATTTTCATTCCATTTCAATTTATAATTATCAAAAATATATACTAACTATTCTATCATTCTTAGAGTAATAAAGAAATGGCGATATATAATGGCGAAAAATCAAAATAAATTACATTATGTGATAATCATATTGATATTTAGCATCCTTAGTACTTCTGATTTAAATAAACATACAATAAAGGAAGATATCTTGCTGGAAAATCCAGTAAATTTAGAAAAAACAATTTTAGCTCAAGATGAAGAAATTTTAGATGCTTCGATTTACGTAGTGAATGATGGAGAATTAGCCACTATTGCATCAAGTGGGAGTGGAGAATTAGATGATCCATATATCATTGAAAATCTAACTATACAAAATCCTGAAGGATATGGGATCTATATTCAAGGCACTACAAAACATTTTGTAATACAAAATTGTACAGTATTTTCTTGTGAACGA
>CAYPTZ010000075.1:3044-9885 GCA_964413395.1 uncultured archaeon
AATCCTGAAAAATAATTGCAGTAATAATAATTTTGTCCATTCAGGATATGGAATCTATTTATATAATGTTTCATATTCAATTATTTCAAATAATACATGTCATAATAACGATCACACAGGAATTAAAGTCGCATACGGAAAATCTTCCATAATAATGAATAATTCTTTGAATACAAATTTTGTTGGAATAAGTGTTAGTTATTCTTTTGCGAATATCATTAACAATACATGTAATGGTGCTGATTATTATGGGATTATAATTCATCATTCTACAGTGAATATTACTAAGAATTTGTGCCTGTATACTGATGGAATATCTTTACAATATAATATATATTCTAATATAACTAATAACTACATTAGCTATATTGACCTGTATATGTCTGAATCCTGTAAAATAATTAATAATACTCTCTATCGTATTGGGGAACGAGATTTATTCGGAGATGGAATTTCTATTAGTTATTCTCCCTATTGTTTTATAAAAAACAATTCTATTTTATCCAGTGAGGCGCGAGGCATACGTTTTTCAAATTCTCCATTCTCTACAATTGTAGATAATAATTTTATGCAAAATGGATTAGCAATAGTTGAAAATTCCCTTGAAAAATATCTTTCTTATGATGTAAGTAATAATTTTGTTAATGGACTTCTCCTAGGGTATTTTGAAAATCAACAAAATCATACTTTAATTGAGTCATTTGGTCAAATTTTTTTAATAAACTGTACAAATTTTACGATTCAAAATAAAAATTATTCAAATACCTCAATTGGAATTGGAATCTATTATGGATCTAACCATACTCTGATTGAAAATATATGTAATAATAATAATAAAGGAATTGTTATTTATCATGCAGAATCGTGCACAATCAAGGGCAATGAATTTAAAAATCTTGAAAGACATGGAATTTTTCTGGAAAATTGTAGTTATAGTAACATTTCTAATAATTCTTTGCACGACATCAGAGTTCTCCCCTTTGATATAATTGACTCTTCTTCTTGTGTTATTGATAATAATATGGTAAATGCTTCATGTTTTTCAGGAATTTCACTTGAAAATAGTCCAAGTAGTCGAATTGTGAATAATACGTGTATAAAGAATAATATTGAACTTGAAAATTGTCCCTATTCTATATTGGATAATAATTCAATTCTTGATAATTCTGAAGGATTCTCTTTATTCACTTCTCCATATTCTATTATCTCAAATAATTTTTGCCCCGATACTGAACTCGGTCTATCTCTTACATATTCAGGCTACTGTAACATATCTTTCAATAAATTTCCAAATAATCATGTCGGTTTTGTCAGCGATTATTCATCTGGATGCAATATTACTGGTAACATTTTTGATGGAGGAGTTTTGTTTAAAGGGAATGATTATGAATATTATAATTCTCAAATCGTGGTAGAGAATATTGTCAACAATTTACCTTTAGGTTATTTAAAAGATCAAGATGATTTAATCATATTACCAGATGTATATTCTCAGCTCTACCTCATCAACTGTTCCAATATTATAGTAAAAGATCAAATTTGGGATAATGTAACTGTAGGATGTAAAGCGATTTTATGTAATAATATTACTTTAGTAAATAATCAAATTAAAATGTGCAATGATTATGGAATTTATCTGCTGTTGACTGAAAATAGCACAATTCAGAATAATAATTTTACTTCAAAATATCAATATAGCTATGATGGGATTATTCTAATATATTCAAATTCCACTTCAATAACATCTAATTATTGTAATAATCTTTCAGGTGGAATTAAATTATATCATTCTAATTTTTGCAATATTACTGATAATATTTTAGAAGATTCATTTTATGATAGTATTCTATCTTCATATTCTTCCAATATTAGAATGATCAATAATTATTGTAATAATAGTAATATCGGCATACATCTATACCATTCTTCTAATATTTCCGCTAAAGAAAATATTATTGGCAATTGTGAATGGGGGATAGAAATGCAAAATTCTGATTTATGTACGATAATTAATAATCAAGTTAAAAATAGTTTTTCTGGAATAAACAATAATGCAGGTAATAACAACACTTTCCATCACAATAAATTAATAAATAATGTACGAAATGGAAGAAGCTATGGGAGTAATAATACTTGGTATGAATTATCTTCAAAAGAAGGGAATTGGTGGTCTGACTATAATGGAATAGGGGCTTATCCAATAGAGGAAAGATATTCTGATTCTTTTACATACGATATTTATCCTATCGGACCAATATTTTTTGTAAATATATACAATCCTTCCAATATCATATATTACCAAGATTCCATTTTGCTAAATTATTCCATCTCAAAACCAACATCAATAATTATTTATTTGGACAACGAAGCTATTGAAACAGCTTTACCAAGTGGATGTTTATTATCAAATTTAACGCATGGGACACATAACATAACTATTTTTGCATTTGATTGTGATGGATATACTGCAATGGCTACAATATTATTTGAAATTGATCTAACTCCTAACTCCATTCCAGTTGCGAGTTTTACCTATTCGTTAACGAATGGAACTTTAGAAGTGAAATCAAATTCTACGGGAAGTGATTTACCTTTATCCTATCAATGGAATTTTGGAGATGGAACTATTATCAATGTGGGGACTTCTTTTATTTATACATATCAAAATAATGGGACTTATACGGTTTCCTTGACAGTTCGAGATAGCAATGGCGATGTTAATCAAACTTCATATCTTATTACAGTTGAGATTACTGAACCTTTAATAAATAATCCAGAATCAACAGATAATAGCCAGAAAATTGATTCGTTTCACTCTATCGGTATTGTTATTGCAATCGGATTTGGACTAAGTATTATAAAAAAAAAAAGAGTATTTAATCGGAATTAATTTTTTTCATTTCTTTTTCATGTTACTACATTGAATTACTCTGATTTTTAGTGAATATCGAATCTATTGAAGAATTTTAAAAATGGCAGTAATATTCAAATGTGTAACTATTTTTTTGGAATTAAATAAGAATGATTTTAGAAAACAAGGTGAAAAAAGAATTATCAAATTCTTTTCTTAGTATTTTATTTTCTTTCTTTATTTTAAACCATTTATAAAAATTTCCAGAGCGGTTTGAATATCTTGCATCATTTTCTCGAAATTGGAATCAGAGGGGTGATTATCAGTATTGAGCATGGAATATTTGAAGTTCTTCAAGGAAATATTCCAACAAACGGGCTCATATTCAATGCAATTCCACCAAGTGAATATTGGATAGAAGGGAACGAACGGGCATTGTCATTAATACCTAATTTCTTAATTACAGGGATATTTGCATTAATTATTGGAATCTTAGTTATTTTCTGGACATTGAAATTTGTCGATAAAAATAATGGTGCAATTATTTTTCTTTTATTACAAATATGCCAATTATTACTAGGAGGAGGAATTGCTTTCTTTATTTTGGGTATATTGGTGGGTCTAGTTGCATTTCAAATAAACAAACCACTAAACACAAAAAATGGGTTTTTATCGGGCAAATTTGGTTTAACAATCGCAAAAACCTGGAAATTTTTCTTGATTATCTCAATAATTATTTTCTCTTTAACCTTATTGGGTGCGATTATTGGTGTACCGTTCTTAGAGCCTGAAGTAGCTAAAAAATTTTTAATGACTTCTGGTGCATTTTCTTTATTCTTAATGATCTATACCTTTTTTGCAGGTTTTGCCTCTGATATACACCAAAGAATAAAAAATGAATAAAAATAATAGATTTTTTTTTTTTTACCTACATTGATTTGTATTTTATTGTTACAAAAAATTCTTCATATTATATATTCAAACATGAAAAAATTTTACAAAATCAATTTCCTTGGATAATTCGATAGAAAAAATAATAACAATTAATTGGCTAAATGCTCATTATTTTATTTTAATATCTTTTGATGAAATTATTTTGTAATAAAAAGAAAATAGTTGGTAAATTATATATAAAAAAGCAATAATTGCTATTAAACAACCTAAAAACAAATTTCCAACAATAATTAGAAATATTTCTAGTAATAGGATATTTATAATGAAAAATAGTAAAAAAAAAACATTTGGAACTAACTTATTTCCTATAAAATAATGATTTAGCATTATTTTTATGGGAATCTCTTTGATTCTTATATAATAATCATCAATTTTATATCTATTACCTTGAACTTTCTCAAGTGCACCATTCTCCAATAATTTTTGTAAATGCCAATTCGTACTTCCCACACTTGAAAAATTGAGAGCTCGTTGAATTTCTCGAACTCCCATAGGTTCTTTCTGGGTTCGTAAGAATAAAAATATTTTAGATACTTGATCGTTAACTAATATCTCCTGCAAATGCATCCTTTTAAGTTCATTTTTTTCCACAAATATTCATTCCTTTTAATAATATTCTAAAAAATACCTAAAAAAGATGTCTTCAAAGGATTATTTCTTGCATTGGTAGTAAAATCATCTTCAGAGTTCGCATCAGGACTTCGGATAGATGCTTCTATACCAATGATGCAGTCATTTGGAATTAGGCGATCTAATGGAAAGAATAAATTGATTTGATTCTGGTTTTTAAGCGTTACTGGGTAATTATATTGGTCTTCTTGAAAAATTCCATCAATAAATCTAATCATGTAATGATATATATGCCCTTCAAATTCATCTGAGGTTTTTCCAACTATAACTAAATTGTAAATAATGGACTCGTTGAGTATACCTGCCACTTTTAGATACACACATAAAGTATCTTTATCTTCTAAATATGAGCCATATTCTATGATATCAATATATGTGAAGTTCACATCATTCTGTTCATCAGTCAAAGTATGTTCAAATGTCTGTTGAGGAATCATAATCAAATTTTCATCAATAACATATGCAATACTTATCGAACTCGAAAAAATAAGCAAAGTAATTAATGAGGCTTTAAGATAGAGTTCCATTTTAGTATTCATTAACTTTGTTTTGTTATACTGATAATATAAATCTATACACTAAACATTTCTGTCTAGGGTCTAAACATGGAGTAATGGGAAACAAAAAAAATTGAAGATAAATTCGGATCGGAAAAAAAAATGATGAATATCCTCCAACATTGCTGAATGTTACATATTCACATTATCACTTCTCCAATAGTAAATTTATAATATATAAAGCTTTTAATGAATGCAATTTTCTTTCTTTGCTGATATTCTAGGTTTCCATTTGTCAGATAATAGGTACCTTAAAAATATACAATTTGATAATATTATTAATTTATATTTCTGATTAGAATAATGATTCAAATAAAATAAATACAAAAAATACTAATTGAGAAATATATTAAAAAGAACTCTGAATTGTTCGAGGGATGAGAGTGCATGTAAATTGGCACAACAACAAAACAAAAATCTTACATTCCAAGAGAAATTTCCTTCTAGGCAGAATAAATTTATCACTAGATTAATTTTTCTTTCCTTCATTTTTGGAACTCTTAGTATTTTTACAATTTTAGGTATCAACTCTTCAATAGAGTTAACTGGATCAAAAAACTTCAAGTAACATTAGATTTGGTTAGTTTCAACAACGTAACTTTGGAATATGAGACTAAAATTGATTTTACTTATTCATCTTCTGGTGAAAATATAACTGAAAACTATATTATTCGTAATACCCAAGTTATTCAAAAATTAGCTGATGGAAATCTTAGTGTTACTGAGAGTTTTCCATTTTCTAATGTTTCATTTGCTGATACAGAAACCATTCCATTTAATTTTCGAATTAATAATATGTCAAATATGAAGTATGAATTATCTGGGGCTATTCCTTCAACACAAATTGGAGGATGGGAACATAATTACCCTACTAGTTTACAAAATCGTCAAATAAACGCAAAAGAATTATCATATATATTTGGGTTGGGTGATGCGATATCTATAAATCTGTCTTTTAAAAATTCTGGAAAAATTAAAATTAATTCCGAGAATATTTCAATTTTGACATATTTTTCCTATACGAATTTTATTGTAGGAACTGAATGCTCTACTTGATTTATAAGAAATATTGATGCAAATTTTATGTATAATTATGAAACTTCAACAGAAATATTAGTAAAAATGAACTCATTAGCAACATTAAAAAGATTATATTCTGAAACAAAAACATACTATGATATAGAAACAAAGTTAATGAATATCACAGATTCGGATATTAATCAGAAATTAGTGTTACTATAAGATGAAAATATTGATAATTCTATTCCAAGTTATCCGTTTTTCGGATTTAGTATAATTACAGCACTATTTGCAATATTTCTCCTTAAACATGTAAAAAGTTCAATAAAATTTAATAATCCAACGCAGAATGAATTTAAACCCTAGTTTCATTTGAAGGAATATGCAGCAGCTCGAATATCTGGAATGACTAGAAGAATTGGTCTGGATGAAAATGTCGCATTTACTGGTGGTGTTGCTAAAAATATTGGGTTTAGCGTTATATTAGAAAATTTATTAGAAACTAAATTATATATTCCTCCTGAACCGCAAATATCTGGCGCACTTGAAGCGGCTATTATAGCATTTGAAGAAATTTAGATAATTGTTTTGATTATCAAAATTAATTAATCTGCTTATTAACTAAATTCTTTGGTTTAATGAATAATTAACTTAAATAATTCCAAAATTTCTTTTTAATATCATTTAAATCTCTTTCCTTTAATTTTATAAAATAAATATTTCGTTTAGCAATTATTGGATATTCTTTAATCTTTAATATTTTAATCAATCCTGCTTTTTCCGCTTTTTTAGCAATGGATTCACTTAAAATGGCAATATAATTTGATTC
>CAYPTZ010000076.1:0-9784 GCA_964413395.1 uncultured archaeon
CAGATATTAAAAAGAATTCAACTGATTTAACTGCAATCTTTACAAATACTGGATGTAAATTTGTTAAAAATGGAATAAAAAAGGGTCTGAAATTAACAGGTATTCGAATAAAAGGATTTAGTCATATTTATGGGAAAGAATTATATCCTAATATTAGATTCGGCACGGAAGTTGCAGAAAAAGTTAAAGTATTAACAGGTTTACGTGGATTAATCCATTCTGATGAAGATTTAATAAATAAATATCAATTTAATGAAAAGGAAATCACCTCTGTCAAAGAAAAATTAAAAATAGACCAAAATGATTTATTTATTCTCCTTCTCGCAAAAGGTCAACCACTAGATACAGCAACAGATATAATTTTTGGAAGAACTCTTTCTGCTTTTGATGGAATCCCAGAAGAAACAAGGAAAGCACAAGATGATGGAACACATGTATTTCTTAGAGAAATTGGTGGAGAAAAAAGATTATATCCAGATACTGATTCTCCAGCAATTCTCATTCCTAATGAAAGAATTGCATCCGTTCAAAAAATATTAGGCCCTTATCCTTGGGATTTGATAAAAGAATATTCTGAAAAATATAAAATTGATCCAGATATGATAGAAGATTTAGTAATGACAGCGAAAATACCTCTATTTAATAAAGCTATTAAAATTATTCCTGAAAACCCAATGTTAGTTATAAGAGTTATTACAGATATTGTGAAAGTTTTACATAGAGATAAAAAAAATATTAAAAATCTTCAAGAAAAGCATTTCCTTGATGCCTTAGAAGCTCTTAAAAATGGTATTATTGCCAAAGAAGCTTTAGAACCTGTGTTAGCAGTATGGTGTGATACTCCTAACCTTTCTATAGATAAAGCTAAAAAAAAAGTAGGGATTACATCATTTGATATGGGAAAATTGGATGAAATTGTTCAAAAAATAATCGATGAAAATATTTCATTAATCAAGGAAAAGGGGAGAGGGGCAACAGGCCCTTTAATGGGTGATTTGATGAAGAAAGTCGGAAGAGGTTCTGTTGACGGAAAAACCTTATCAACTAAATTATCAAAAGCAATGGCACCTCATATTGGAAACACTCAAAATCAAAAAAAACCTCTTAAAAATAAAAAAAAAAAAACAGGTGAGAAAAAATAATGTCATTGGAAAATAATGATTATGAAGGATACAAACCTACTTCAATAGCAATTTTAAAGAAATTCAATGCAAAAACTTGGAGTAAAATAAAAATTGAAAATAATGAAGATATTTCTGAGGGAATCATCTTGCCTCGAAATAAATTTGCCCCTGATGGGTATGTTGAAATAAAATTAAAAAATGGATATAATATTGGAATAGAGTTAGATGGGAACACAAAAATTGAGGTTTTAGGTCAAGAAAAAAAAATGGAAATAAAATTTGATCCAATATCTCCAAAACCTAATAAAAAACTCCCAAATATTGTATTATTGGGGACTGGAGGAACTATTTCTTCACGACTTGATTATGTAACGGGTGCAGTTATTCCTGCTTTTGAACCTGCAGAATTATTTGCAGCAGTCCCTGAATTAATCGATATTTGCAATCTTGAAACAGAAGTAGTTTATAAAATATTTTCAGAAAATATGAAGGCTTCATCATGGTTACAGTTAGCAAAAAATGCTGCAAAAAAAATGAATGAAGGGAAAGATGGATTAATTATTGGACATGGAACAGATACTATATCATACACTTCATCAGCTTTATCCTTTTTATTAAAAAATATTAAGGTTCCGGTAGTTTGCGTTGGTTCGCAACGTTCGAGTGACAGACCATCTTCTGATGCAGCAATGAATTTAATTAATGCAGCAAATATCGCAGGAAATGCAGATCTTGCAGAAGTTGTCGTTGCCATGTTAGGATCGTCAGCTCACGATTATGGATTAATCCATCGAGGAACTAGAGTTAGAAAAATGCATTCTTCAGCTCGACATGCTTTTAGATCAATAGATTCACCCCCCCTCGGAATGGTTAGGGATAATAATATCAGTTTCTTTCAAAATAATTATATAAAAAGACCAAAAGATATCCCAGACACCTATGCTGTTGAAAATGTTGAAGAGAAAATCGGTTTGATATATGCCTTTCCAGGAATGCCAAAAGATCTCTTGGATTATTATCTGGATAAAAATTACAAAGGAATAGTCATTGCGGGAACGGGATTGGGCCATGTTCCCTACGATATGCATCCAGCATTAGCACGTGCAAAAGATGAAAAAATACCTGTTGTGATGACAGTACAAACAATTTGGGGATATACTGGTATGGATGTATATGAAAATGGGAGAGAAATTCAATCATTAGGAGTCATTCCAGGAAAAAATATGTTACCAGAAGTTGCATTAACAAAATTAGCTTGGATATTAGGAAATTATTCAAACGAAGAAGAAATAAAGCGTTTAATAACTACAAATATAGCTGGAGAAATAACACCAAGTGAACCAATTAATGGATACCAAGTTTTTCAAGGCATTGAAGGTTTGATTAAATAAATTTTTTACAAAAAAAAAATTTCTACTTTTTTCTTATATTTATAAAATTCTATAAGTAGACTCATTTTAAATTGAAAATATATTAGTAGGAAATAATATTTCAATAAAATATTTAAAAAAATTTATCCTTCCTAATATTTAATGAAGGAAAAATTTTTTTGAGTAATGAATTTGCATACGTAAACGTCTCACCATAAGAAGAATCAATAATATTTTTGACATCGATAAGTTCTTTATACTTTTTTTCAAATTCAGTCAAAAATAATTTCAATCCTCTGGAAAAAACTCGAGTAATTTTTTCTGAAGCTACAATTGCATTGACATATTTCCCATTTTCGATTAGGATTGAAGTATCATTTGTATTTATCGAATCAATTTGATATCTTGAATCAAAAGTAGTAGAATAAACCATATTAATTGCAGAAAACAAACTAATGAAATAATTCTCATTGATATTTAATGTTTTATCTTTTGTTTCTAAATTTAAAATCGCTAAAAATTTACCAGAATTATGAAAAACATAAATAAAATAATTATCAAATGAAAATTGATATATATAATGAACATCAAGGGAGTAAATCATCGCAATACCAAGCAAACCTATAAATGGCAATAAATCCCCGAATAAAGTTAGGATATTAACGAATTCAATTCCACTGTGCACTATAAAGATCTCAATAATGTTTGTTATAAAAGTTATAGTGAAACCAGTAGTAATTATGACCATAAGCACATATAATAATAATGATTTTTTTTTTTGACTATATTTATAGTTCTTATAAAAAATCTGAATACCAAAAATCCCGTAAACATAAATCCCTAATAAATTATTTCCGCAAACATATAAAAATTGACATATTTGTCCAAAAAATATGAAAGATATAGTTAAATCAAAGAATATGACTTCAAGCCATATTCCCATTTGTTGGATAAAGGTAAAAGTAATGAGTAAAATAAGACTTAATTGATGATATTTTAATTTTATTAAAGATTCTAAAAAGTAAAAGAAGAATATTATTTGTACGGATCCTAATGACAAATAAATCAATCGAATCCATCTTAAGCTTGAAGAAGAAAAAATATCAAGAGAGTAAATAATTGAAACCAAGCTATATAGTATTCCAAAAAAAAAGTTTAATATAACTTCATTAAAGGGAATTTCTTTAGCGATATATTTTTTTAAATACAAAATCGTTAGAATTGAAAGAATTGCAAATGCTATTAAATTAGGTAAAAAAATACTCCAATTAAATGCCATTTAGAATATAAATATTTAACACCCTTAATTATTTTTTATCAGCACATTGGATGAATTATCCGGGTCAATTTCTAAAAATGGAAATATTTGAAAGAATAATTTTATCCCATCTTTAAAATTTGTCGCTTTTATTATGTCAATATCTTCTGAATTTAAGAATTCCTGATATTTCTTTTCATAAATATCTACAAATCTTTTCAAACCACGTTCAAGTATTTTTGTTATTCTAGTTGTAGCAATAATCACAGAAAAATTAGATCTATTTTCAAATAATAGAGAGGTTCCTTTGCTCTCGATTGATTCAATTTTTATTGATGAATGAAGTATCGATTCGTATGCAGAATTTATTGCAGATACTAGTCCTGCAAAAAAATCTTCTTGAATTTTTACCTTCTCATTATGAATTCTAAAATTGATATTCATTATCACAAATTCTGTTTTATGAATAATATATAAAAAATAATGGTCATAGGTCAACCTGTATATATAATTTAAATCTCTACTATAGACTATTGCGATTACCAATAATCCAACAGCAGGTAAAATATTTCCAATCAATTTCATAAAATTAAAAAATGGGTTTAAATCATGATAAACTATTGTGATATCTGTAAAAAATGTGATAAAAAATCCAAAAAAAATGATATATTGTCCAATTAGTAGAATTAAAGCTTTTTTTTCTTTAGTATATTTGTACATTTTCTGAAATGAAATAATTCCAGACCAACTGAATATCATAATACCCAAAAGATTATAGCTTACATATACTTGCAATTTAAGAAAATTGTGAAGATTAGGGGAAATCGATATAAAATCAAAATAGAAAAATTGGAACCATAATCCAAAAAATATACAATACAACAATATACTTGAAATAATTATTTTAAATTTTGAAATATTCTTATGAGTACAAGATTCTAAAAACAATTCAACAAATATCAACTGAATTCCTGCCAAACTCAAATAAATTACTCGAAATAAAAGTTGTATTTTCGGATTTATAAAAATATTCATCCCAAAAATAATTGTAATAATGGAAAATAATGAACCTACAAACATAATTAAAAAAAGTTCGATGATTGATCGTTTATATTTAATCAAATGGTACAGATAAAAGAAGGTTAAATAAGTGATTACAATAAAACCAAAAAGATTTGGTAAAATAATTGACCAATCTGGATTCATATTTAAAAATAATCACAAGGAGCTTAAATATATTCAGTAATTATGAAAATATTAAGTGGTTTTTATTCTTCAATTTTATCCACTTTCATGGTCTGTTGGCATTTTCGACATATATAGTCTGTCTCATTGAGACTTTTCTTTTTTATCATACGCCTATAACCACATTTCGTAGAGCATTTTAAATAGTATTTTTTCCTTTCATAACTGGTATTTGTTAATGTTTCTTTATTTTCTTGTTTTTTTAAGGAAGTTTTCTTCTTTTTTTTGGTAATTTTAAGTTTTTCTTTCTTCTTTTGTTTTTTTGGAGTTTTAGCTATTCCAAAATTATCAAGGGTCATTTTTTTTCATCTCAAATATTTATTACATTAACTTTTATATCAATTTACTTTTTTTTTTTTTTATATTTTATTGACTGTAAGTGTTGAGATACTAAATTTTAAATTTTTAGTTACTCATAACACTATCTTTTTTATTTGGATCTTTTTTCAATTCTTTTTTTTCCTTTTTAAAATCTTTCTTTACGTTTTTTAATGATAACTTATCTAAACTTTTTAGCTCTTTTTCATATTCTTTTTCTTCTAATTTACTTAATTTATCTCTATTTTTTTGTATTTTTAATTCCAAAACTTCTTTGGCTTTTTCCATAGCTTTTAAAGATTCATATTTTTTCTTTTCAGCTTTCATTAGATGTCTATCTGCTCTTAAATTGAATTTTCTAGCTTTATATTTTGCTTTAAATTTTGCATACTCGGCTTTATTTTGCAATTTTACTACGTTTCTTTCTTTAACTCCGATTTTTCGCATCTGAATAAAAGCTTTTGCACCTTTTCTCTTTCCGATTTCTTTTGAAGCTGCTAGTGATGTTGTTTCTTCAATATATTGTTTTCTTTGTGCTCTTTCTCCTGCAGACAGTTGATCTCTTTCTCTGTATTCATTCTTTTTAAATTTCTTTGCAGGAGTCCCAAAATATATCCAATTCTCTTCTAATTCTTGATCAACTGTTGTATTGCTTAATGCACCTAAAATTGCTCGATTTCTAATAATAGTACCTGGACTTATTACAGATTGTGCTCCAATCAGACAGTCTTTTCCTATTTTCACTCGTTTTATGATTAAATTATCAGTGGTAATCATTGAAGTCATAATTACTGCACCTTGACCAATAAGAGTACCTCTGCCAATTTCTAGAAATTCAGTGTCGATCCATCCATCATATAATGGAGTTTTAATATCTACACTATTTCCAAATAATTTAAAGATAAATGTATCAGCCCACGGTACAGGAGATGTATGAGATATATAAAGAGGTAATTTTTTAATCACTGCTCTTAGGCTCCAGTATTTAAAATCTTTATTTTTTGGATTTCTTGGAAAAATACCCTCAATAGGATGGTGAATCATGTTGATTATCATCAAAATAATCCATGAATAGAATAGTGCAGAACCAAAAAAAATGATATAACATATAACAAGATATAGTGGGAAAATTAAACACAGAGCAATAATATTTAAATTGAATTTGTTGATTAAATACATGCTTAAGAGAAATAAAGGGATCAATGAAATCCAAATTATAAAAATATACAATAATATAAAATTTTTTGAAGCTAAAGTGTTTGTTGTAGTTGGACCTGCTTTTAAGCTTTTGGGTAAATAATTTTAAATTCTAAAAAATCCTTTTTTTTTTTTTTTTTTTGCTTTTCAATAGAAATATTCAGCATAGAATTATATTCATCTATATTAATTTTTTTTGCAGGAAGACCATTATATTTTGCATAGCTTTCAATTTGTTGAAATTTTATTGCAGCAGTTGATGGTAATAATTCTGTATAAGCACCAATATTCACCCCAGGTGCTATTGAAGTGTGTGGCCCTATGGTCACTCCTTCCTTTATTTTAATTTTTTTCAATGTGATAGCTCCATATTCTCCCTCTACTAAATGGGAACTTACTTGTGAACCTTGTCCAATATACACATTTTCTTCTGTTTCAAGATATTCTTGTGTCAAATATTGATCTTCTAACACACAACCTTTTCCAATTTTATTGGTATTAACAAAATCAAAAGCCCAAGGAACTAACCAAGGAAAGAATGACTTTGAAAATTGCCATTTTAAAACCCTTAACACCATACCACGCAAATGATAATAATTAATTTCTTTTGATTCTTTTTTTCCGATTCCTCTCGCAGAAAATAATTCCATTCGAGGCGATCGGAAATTGCAATATTTAATTACAATTTTACATAAAAAAGCAACTGAAAATAATCTTAATAAGTATATTAAAATGAAAAATAGCGGAGTAATGAGGATTATACTTACATATTTCCAACTAGTAACAATTAATGAAAGGGATCCATAAATAGCTAAATCTGGCTTGATAATTAATATATAGTAATAATAAATCATCATTGTGGGCAATAATAATGAATATCCCCAAATTATAATAATTAATAGGACATATTTTTCATATTCAAATCTCGCTCTTGGTAAAAAACCATCTGATGATTCTGAATGAGATTTTTTACTATTTAGTGATGAAATCATTTTATTATACCAGATAAAAATAAATTGCAACATAAAAAATTATTTTAAAAAATAGAAAATGAAATATTGGTTGGGATAAAAAAAAAATAACGTTTAATCGTCATCATCATCATCATCGTCATCATCATCACTAGATTGGCGTTTACTAAACAAATTCTTCAACTCATCCATAATACTGCCCCGTAGAGAGACAGGGTTTGCGGGAGCAGCAGGAGCAGGTGGTGCCCTACCAGGAGGTGGAGGCGGTGTTCCAGGTTTTCCAGCACCAGGTGGTGGTGGTGGTGGGGGTGCACCTCCAGATGATCCAGCTGGGGAAGGAATTTGTAAATTTCCAGCTTGAGCTTGTGCCATTTTAGATTCTAATGCACTTATACGTGATTCGATTGCAGTTAATTTATTTGACACTTGTTGAATATTATTATTTAGAGTTTGGATTGATGCATCAGTCATTTCTGGGATTTTTAGTGTAATTGACATGATTTTTTCAATTACATCTGATAAACCTTCGACTTTTTCCTTCAAGGGTGCTTCGGAATAGCTATTCATTGTTGTAAAAAATTCTTCCGCCATATTATATTCACTTAATCTGAGTATTATTTTAAATCTTAAATATTCTTCTTTATTAGTATTACTTTTTAAAATTCCAAAAATCCTAAATCGCCTAATACATCCTCAATATTTGATTTTCTTTTAGGTTTTTCAGAGATTTTTGCTTCACCTTCATCAAAAGGATTGTCTTCAATTTCATCATAGACTCCCTCTTCTAATACAGCATCAACAATAATTCCTGATTTTAGTTGTTCTCGGAGTTTTGTTTCATTATCTTTATATTGTTTAGCAGTTTCTTGCCATTTTTCTGCATTACTTAAATCTTCAGGATCTTTATTTAATTCAAATTCTTCCATGGCTTTATTTGCATTGATTTGTGCTGTATCAGCTAAAAATGAGTATACTAACGTTAATTCAGTATATTGTTGTTTTTCTAATAAACGTTCTTCTCGCCGGGATAATCGTTCATATTCTTGATCTTTATAATAAATATCAATAAAATCCCCAAACGCATCAACTGCTTCTGTTAATTCATGTTTATGAACTACTTGTTGTTCACCACAATGACCACATACTACTAATGCTTGATTATCACCTTGCTTTAAATTAGTTTTCATGGTTTTGTGGCCACATTTAGGACAATTGAAAATTTTTGGTAAAGACCTAACAGCCCGGTAAACAATTTTTTTTCGCTTTCTTCTACCCATTTTCTGGTCATATATGATAAAGAAAGGATCCCCAATAAATTTTACCTTTTTAAATGAAAGGGAGAAAAAGACCTCAAAGAATATCAAAGAAAGATGATAAATAAATAGAATTATAGAGTTAAGATGATCTAGGTATTTTTGAAGTTGTGTTGATTGGAGAGTGTAAAGGTCTATAATATACCACTTATGATCATTTTGAAAGTAAGTTGAAGGAATATAGGAAATTGTGATATCACAGAGGGGGAAGCATAGTTTGTGAATTTAATAACCATACCACAATTATCCCTTGAAAAACACATTAGAATATAAAATTATGAAGAATTTCCTTAATATTTGTTCCATATAATCCATTTTAAAAGAATTATATCATATGTAGATTATATTATTAATGAAGAAAAGTATGAATGATATCTATTAGAATACAGCATTAATTGATAAACTTGGAAAAATATTTCCATTTTATTTTACTTTTTGACTAAAAATATTATAACTGAAGGATTAGTAATTGCTGAAATTAAGGTTTATGCGATCTCTAAAATTCTTTTTTTCATAAATAACCTTATTTTGGAAAAATTCACTAAATCTTCATAGCTATTTTCTATAATGTTCAATATCAATGAATTGCACTAAAAATAAATCGAATGTAAGAAATTATAAAAGACAAAAAAGAGATTATTTTATCAAACTAAAAAAAAATGATATAAAATGATTTTTAAACATGATAAAGATAGTGAAAAAATTACCATTAATTTTACAAAAAGGATAAGAATAAGCATATTTCTAATGTTGCCAATAGCATTCTTTATGGTGATATATATTTTTATAATTTTAAAAGAAGGTAATGATATAATTCATAACTTCAATATCTTTTATATACTTTTACCTACAATTTTAATAATTTTTATTATAATTTATGTTGCAGTTTTAGTGGCTTTAACAAAAGGTACAATTATTGAAGGGGATGAATTAGAGAACTCCATTCCACCTGAAAAAATAATCTTTTTGATGCGCTAATCATTCAATA
>CAYPTZ010000077.1:0-9778 GCA_964413395.1 uncultured archaeon
TAATAATTATATCAAAAAAGGAGACAATTTTAAAGAAGAAAAAAAGATTTCCAATGAATTCGATTTTGCGTTGAATAAAATCTTACTTCAAAAGTATTTTCCTTTGGAAAAAGCAATACTTAGTATTGAATTAATCAGATTTTCAGATTTTAAGCAAGCAATTAATTATAATGTACGTTTTAACAATACAATATTTGTATGTACAGCAGATGGGAGATTATTTATTCAAAATCTAAATAAGAAAAAAGATAAACAAAAATGGGAAAAAAAAAAATGGAAAGAATATATAAAACAAATCATAATTGAATCAAATAGCACAAAAATCGTTCAGATTCCTAATTTAATTGAATATTTTATTACTTCTTTTAATAATTCATTTGATAAATTCATCTTTCACAATAAAGCTATTGATGAAATTTTTAATATTTTATTTAAGAAAATTGAAATTGGTAATGGATATAAAATTCTTGAATGTAATGATAAAAAAAAAAAAAAAAAATCAGAAATTTCAAATGTAAATTATAATCTTGCTAAGAAATTAGAATTACAACTGCAAGAAGGATCAATAGATTTGGAAAAATTTAAAAAATATACTTATTTACACAATAATTTTCAGGATATGTTTGAAGATCTTGACATAGCTTTTGGAATGGATCAAGATTCAAATGGAATCTACATAAAATATTACAACATGTCAACTAATAATATAGTATATAATTTTGATTCGATTGGAACAGGAATTACAGAGATGCTTTACTTTCTCTATATTTTAATAATTGAATCAAATAAAATCCTAATAATAGATTCCCCAGAACATCAATTACATCCACATTCCCAAAGACATTTATCCAATTTAATGAAAGAATATTCAGTGAAAAATAATCACCAAATTATAATAATATCGCACAGTCCGTATTTTTTCCAGCCAGATGATTTATTTAATTTACGTCTTTTTGAATTGTCGAATAAAATTACCAGAATAAGACAAGTAGATATTCCGAATATTCAAAGAGATATTTATCGCTTAAAGAGGAGTTTTTCTATCAGAAATAGATCCGCAATTTTTGCAGATGGTTTAATTTTTGTGGAAGGACCTAGTGAAGATATGTCTTTCCCTTACTTCTTCCGATCTTATGGACTCGATCTTGATCAGCATAATTTGTCATTAATTAATTTAAATGGAAAAGGATCATTTTCAGTGTATTTGAAATTTGCTAAGCAATTACATAAAAAATATTGGTTTTTCTTTGACAATGATGTATTGGGAGTCAAAGCAGGACAAATTATAACCTCGAAAGTCTTTAAACGTAGTATCATTTACAAAAATCGAAATTTATTTTCTAAAGAAATTATTGAATTATGTGAAAATATGATAAACATGGAAAATGATTCGACAATTTATTTTCAAGAACAATTAGAATTATTAAGAAATCAATTACAGGAATATCATATCTTCATAATAATGGATGATTTTGAAGGAATTTTTGAAGAATTTTTAATAGGAAGAGTTCAATTTAGTGGTTCAAAAGTGGAAAAATCAATGCAATTAGTCGAATTCTTACAAGATCATGAAGGAGAACAGCTGCTTCCAGAAAGACTTTTTCCTTTTATTAAATTAATCAAGGAAGAATTAAAAAAGGACTATTATCAATTCTAAATCTTCAATGCAATTCCAAGAAATAATCTTTGTTATTTTCTATTAAAAGAAAATGAATTGCACTTGATAAGTTCAGGAAACTGAATTTAAATATTTTTCAAACTTTAACTTTTTTAAATTTAATTATAAATATTTAAAATACAATAATAATAGCAGGTATATTTATGGGAAATCAAAAAACTACCCTCGAATTTTTTGGAGGGATCAATTCTATCGGTGGAAATAAAATATGTTTAATGAGTGGAAATAATTCAGGTATTCTCTTAGATTTTGGATTTGATTTTAGTATCGCTTCTACCTATTTTGATGATTTCATGAAACCCAGAGATAAGGAGATATTAATCGATGGAATCAAATTAGGAATGTTACCATGGCCAATCGGTAATCTTCAAGGAATTTATAGAAAAGATTTACATCTTTTTAATGAAAAGGAAATAATTGAGAATTTTAAGAGAGATGAAATTCAAAATATACAAAAAATCCCATTAGAGTTAGATCAAATTCCACTTATTTCTGATGTTTTAATATCTCATGCACATACAGATCATATCTCTGATATAAGGTACCTTGATCCAAGAATTAAACTCATAACATCAGAAGATACAGCATTCATAATGAAACATTTCAATGAAATTTATTCTTCTTCTTCAAAATTATGTGGAATTTTGGAATACAAACCAATAGATGGTAAAATTAAAGATGATAAAATTCAACGAAATTTAGTTGGAATAAAAAATAATACTGAATTTAAATGTGCTGAGGGTGATATAACAGGAATTTTAATTGACACGGATCATTCCATACCTGGCGCTTGTGCATTCTTGTTAACTGATAATATTACAAAAAAAAAAATTGTATATACGGGGGATATCAGAAAACATGGCCCTTTATACAATAATACACTCAAATTTTTAGAATCTGCTAAAAATTTCAAACCAGATATATTAATAATTGAAGGTACAAGAGTTTCACGAAGTAATGAAAAAGAAAATCTCAATAGAGAACAAGATGTTATGAAATCGATTAAAAACAAACTATTAAAAATTCATCAATCTGATGCAGATAAAAACATTTTTTTTTCCTGTTCTAAAAGAGATTTATGGCGTATTTTAAGTTTTTATAAAGCAGGTCTTTCAGTTAATCGAATCCTTGTTATTTCCGCGGATATTTATTATTTATTATCCCAATTTCAAAATCAAAATAAAGACCTCAATGTTGATTTGAAAAACATAAAGATATTTCTCCCAAAGAAAAAATCAGGTACATATATACCAAAAGATTACTCTAACTCAAAAGATATATTGAAAACCTGTTCTTATCCCGAAGAAGAATTAGAAAGAATTAAAACAAAAAAAAATAAAAAAAAACTCTTCAATTATGAAAAGATAGACCTAGGTCTTGATAAACTAATTAAAGCAAAAGAAATTCAGAGAAATCCCGATAAATATCTTGTATTCTTACCATTCTATTCATTCACAAATTTATTTGACATTAATCCAAAATCTGGATCATATTATATAATATCTCAAAGTGAACCTTGGGATGAAGAAGGAGAAATAGAACAAAAGAAATTTGAAGCTTGGCTAAAATTATTTGGGATTGAAGAAGATCATATAGACCGATATCATTGTTCTGGACATTCATCCGAAAATGAAATATTTTCTATGATTGAAGAAATAAATCCAAAAAAAGTATTTCCAATCCACACAGAACATCCAGAAATTTTTATGGATGAATTAGGTGGAAAATTTGAAGTAATTATTCCTAAAAAAGGGATAAAATATGAAATTTAAATCAATATTTCAAAGAAAAATTAAAAATCACTATAATAGTGTGAACCTTTTTTCTTCAATTTAACGCAATATTTATGAAATTTTTTTCCATATTTTTCTTGGAACCATTGTTCTGCTTCAAATTTTTCAGGTTTTATAAATTCATAGCCATCCTTCAAAGTTTGATATTCAATAGGGAGATCTCCAATAATTTCTCCATCCACTTGTCCAATATAGGGTTCATCCTCTGATTTTGCCATTTCAATTTTCACTTTCTTACTTACAATCTCATGAATATGCTTATGGGGGTGCAATCTTCGAGAATACATTAAATTAAAATTATTTAAAAGTTCAAATTTTCCCATATTTACAATAGAAATATGAAATTCTCCATCATCTAATCGTGCATGAGGGCACATATACATCCAACCTCCATATGTTGGACCATTTCCTACGGCAACTAAATTACATACCCCTTCAAAGATACCATTATCATGAGTGATTTTAATTACTCGTTTTTTAAAACCAAATACAGTTTTAACTACTGTAGCAATGTAATTCCACGTCCCACTGAGTTTTTTTTTACCCATATTTGCTCTCTTAGTGACTTCAGCATCAAAACCTTGACTACCTATTCCTAAAAAATACCTTTTTTCTTGTTTTGCATTAATTGAAAGCCCAATATCCATTTTACCAGATTTTCCATCTGCAATAATTTCACAGGCTCTCTTAATATTATCTGGACGATAGCCTATTGCACCAGGAATATCCATTCCTGTACCCATAGGAATAAATCCTAAAAGAGCTTTAGTTTGAGATGTAATAATGCCATTTAAAACTTCATTGCATGTTCCATCTCCTCCACACCCGATTATTCGGTACCCATCTTTTGCCTTTTCCTCTGCTAATGTGATTGCATGACCAAAATAATGTGTTGAAAAGATATCAAAAGAAACACCTAGTTGGGCTAATCTTTTTTGAATTAAGTCAATATTTGTAGATTTTTTACCAGCTGCTGCTGTTGGATTGTAAATTAATGCATAATCTTTCAGAATATTCTTCTCCTACAAGTAATTTTACTACTTTATTTAAAAAAGTTTTTTCAAATTTAAAAATTAGACATTGAAATATTGTTTATTAAAACTAAAGCAAAAAAGCACAATTCAAATCTTGAAAAATTGATAAATAGATAAAAAAAAATTAACCCTGTGGAATTTTTTTTAAAGTTCTTTTAGTTGACTTTTTTTTAGAAGATTTTTTACTTTTTGTAGCTGGAGTTGACTTTTCTACAGGGGGTTTTTTTATTTCTTTTTCAGAAGAATTATCACTTTCTATACTTTCTTTCTTTTGGAAAACTACCATACCTTGAACTTTATTATTTTTACAATAAGCGCGTAATAAAGTAGTATCAATGTCAATATTGCCATCAGGAATTTCTGGTACTTTATCCCATTTTATTGACTCCACTGTTTTTCCAAAAACAGATGAAATTGACTTTTTCGGACTAAATAAATTATTCCCAATAATGATATTAAGTCTTTCAAGACCTTCTGGGATTTCATGTGTCATGATTAAATCTAAAATTGCCTTTTCTTCTTCTGGTGAAATTGATGATTTTTGTTTAGATCCATAACTAGATCCATATCCTGACCCAGATGATGAAGATCTACTGATTATTTTGGGTTCAACAGATGGTTTTCTCGTTGTGGTTGTCTTTGTACCAATAGAAGTCGCAATCTCATGAGTAGTTTTCACAGCCTCTTGTTTTGACTGCTGGATTTGATTTTGTCGCTTTTGTTCTTCTAAGATTGGACTCCAATATTCTCCTTTCCCTTTTTTTTTTGAATCGAGTTTTTTTCTAAGAGCTTCTTCTTCTAATTTACGACGATCTTCATTACGAATATAATACATATCGTTTAACCGTTCATTTTCTTGTACTTCATAAGGTTCCAATCTAAATGTTTGTAAAAATTCAATTGGCTCATCCCCAGCATCTACACTTACAATCTTAAGATGCATCCCAAATTTAGCAGTTTCTTCTTGAATTTTTTGACCTACTCGAGATGAAATAAATCTTTTTCTTACTGGTGATTTCGGACCCTTCCAAATGAATAAACGACGTAAATCATTTCTTACAAATAGATAAACTCCTTCACTAGAGAATAATTCTTGAATATTATTTACATCAGCATCTAACTCTTCTCGTTCGCCGTCGTCAGTTAATCGAAAACAACGAAAATCTTTGTATTCATCATTTGTTCCCATGATTACCATCTATAATATGTTACATAAATTTATCAATTGTAACCTAAATTTTTATATATAATCTGAATAAAAAAATTCAGAAAAAAAAGGTAACATTTCCATTTTATTAATTAATCATCAAGAATTTCTTCCATAATTTTTCTAAAAATAATGAAATCTTCCTTTGCGAATAGACAAATATGAATTTTTAAAGAATATTGGGCATTTTTTAAGGAATAAAATATAGAATTGCAGATTATTCTGGCAGCTTTATCTTTTGGAAATCCAAAAACGCCAGTTGATATCGCAGGAAAAGTAATCGACTTGAGTTTTTTTTCTTGAAGAATTTTTATACTCCTAAAAATGCAATTTTGCAATAGTTCACAAGATTTCTGATGACTATTTTCGCTATAAACAGGCCCTACAGCATGAATAACATATTTCGAATTCAATAATCCAGCTGTTGTTAATATAGCATCCCCCACTTTGATTTCTCCGATTTTATCACATTCCTCTTGAATTGTAGGACCTCCTTTAATTCGAATTGCCCCTGCAACTCCAGATCCAAGTTTTAAAAATTTATTTGCAGCATTGACAATAATATCAGTATTTTGTTCTGAAATATCTCCTTGAATTAGAGAAAATTCATGAATAATATTATTAAAAAAAAAATTTTTAGAAATTTTCATTAATAACACATAGATAGCGATGAATAATAATCTTTAAAAAAAGAGATTTCAATCAAAAAAAGAAAAATAATTAGAGTGTATTCCATTATTTATCATGCAAAACATTATCGATTGCAATAACAAAACCAATTAATAACCGCCTATCTACATCTTTCGAATATATTCGAATTCCATAAGTATCACCAAAATCCCAAGCACCAGAGAAGAAAACATCACGCCATCTATCGGCTTTTTGTATTTCAGCAATTAAATTGATATCTTCTGTGCTTGATCCTGCTCGAATTTTAAAATCAAACCCCATAAACTTACCTTGTGCAGTCATAATAATATTACCATGAGGATCCTTTAGATAAAATTTAGGATGGATTAGACTTAAAATGGTTTTCTCAAACTTTCCTATGATATTTCCATATTCATCATGGAGAGTATATGTTGGTTTAATTGCTATCAATTTCCGATTAATAGAAGCCGATAAAGTTCCATCCATTTCATATAATTCAATCTTTGAACGAATACTTAATAATTTTCTTTTCATTTTTCCAATTTGGCGTCCAGTATTATCATAAATTGGACCACTACCAAAATCCCAATATTTCTCCTTTAAAACATAAGAATCATTCGAAGAATCAAATAATTTTCTCGTTTGTCCATATCCCTGATTTGAAGGGGTAAAATTTTGTTGATTTGATTGATTATTCATAGAATTAGCCGGAGGATTAGGATTTGTCTTTTGTGCATGTAGTGCCTGGACTTCTGAGAGATTTGCTCCACATTTCTCACAATATTTCTGATTTATTTCAGCAGAATCTCCACATTGAGGACAAAAAATTTTTTCAGCCATTTTTCAGTACACCTAATTAAGTGTTATTTCACTTACCTATATTATTATTCAAATTTCAATGACATTAAAAAACCAGAAATGATAATTCTTTGGATAATAATAATTCCTAGTAATTTAGGAATTCATTTATCCAAATGAACTGAAATAAAGAATAATTAGAGATACTTTTTTTTTGAATTATTTTAAATAAAAACTAATATTTGGAATATTATTAGAAATTTTGAAATCATTCGCATTTTTGAATGTAATAAAATAAGTTGACATATTATGATTAGCGCATTAAAAAAAAAAGATTATACAACACTAATAGGGACTTTCTGTGGAGTATTTGCAATAGTTCTCTCAATTGGATTTGATGCTCAACGTGGAGCAATGCAAATGATTTTGTGGGGTTCATTAGCGGATTTACTTGATGGATGGGTGGCCCGTAAAACAGGTGAATTCAATGAATTTGGAATTCAAATTGATACTCTAAGTGATTCTTTAGTTTTTGGAATAGCACCTGCAATAGTTGTTTTTATGACGTACTCAGGACAAGAGTTAACAACGGAAGCTGGAATTACCAATTATAGTCCTTATATTCTTATTGTTCCTATTTTTATTTTTATTGCTGCAGGTATTGTGAGATTATCTTACTTTAACACTATTGCTGATAAAGATACTTATGAGGGAACCCCTATACCTGTTACAGCTAGTATTTTAATAATGGTTATGTTTACTGACTACGTTGCATTTTTACTTCATGGTGGAGAAGAACCATCCATATTCAATTCCATTATTCATTATTCAATACCGATATTTCTATTATTTTTAGCATGGCTCAATGTTACTGAAAAAATAAAATATGATAAAACAATAAAAAAAAAAGGAGGATGGATGAAATATTTCATTGCTATTTTAGCAGTATACATGCTATCCATAGTTTTTATGTTTGCATTTGGCAGAAACGACACTGGAATTTTATGGGCAGTATTTATTATGATGCTTCCATTAAACATTATTTGGATCTCATTTACTGTTCATGGAATAAAAACAGCTAAAAAAATGAAAGAATAAAGGAAAAAAAACTTTTTTTATCTAATTTTGAGATGCTTGAAGAGTATATCCTTTTCTTAACGCTTTTTGAATTTTTTGATAAATAGGATTTTTATTTTTGATGAATATCTCTCCACTTTTATTAAGAGTCCAATTAAAAAGAACTCTATCCTCTGCATAAAAGTTCATATTGCAATTAGCTAAACTAGGATCTACCGAGACCACATAAGATTTATTACGTTTATAAATATGACAACTGTAGCTTTCATCACCATTTGCTTTGGTTGATTTTTTACCATAAACAGTTTTACTTTGAGCTTGCTTTCCACGACCTCTTCTTGCCCCACCAATAGGAGCAACAATAACATCCGATCCAAAAGCATATATTTCATAGATTAAATCTTTGCTGAGGTAGTTTCGCACCTCAATAACTGGGCGAGAGAGATCTCTATCAGCGAATCCAGTGGGTTTTTTAACTGTCATTTCTAAACTCATAATTTCAGCAACCTCACCTGCATCAATAAAAATAATAGTATCAATTACATTAGGGATAACCCCTAGTTCAATTCTTCGAATAAAACGTTGAACAGCATCAATAGGTTTGGATGCATGCACTACTCCAACTAAACCGATCCCAGCTAAACGCATATCAGCAAATATTTTAAAATCAGATTCAACTCGTACTTCATCAAATATGGTAAAATCAGGACGAATAAGCAATAAAATATCGGCGGTGCCCTCTAGACTCCCATTTAATGGCCCATATTGAGATACTTCATTTGCGACATCTAAATCCCTTACACTTTCCATGGTTTTAACGAGTTTATTTTTTTCTAGATAGAAATCAGATAAAGCAGATATAAATGTGCTTTTTCCCGCTCCAGGGTTTCCTGCAACTAAAATACCTTCTGCAACATCTAACCTATCAAAAATTTTTGATGATAATTTATAATAATCTAAAGTTAATCGAACTAAAGGTTTTACTGCGGTTATTTCATAAGTTGTTGAGAATGGAGGTCGACATATTACAATTCGAAATTTTCGTAATTGGATAACCGACACAGCATTTTCATTTCTCTCAATAAAAGATTTTTCATCATTCTTTGCTTCTCGAATAATCCTATTTCCAATTTCAGCAACGTCAGATGGTTTCATCTCAATATTATTAATAGGTTCTAAACGCCAATCCCCAGGTCGGCCTCTTTTTGCCATAGGCAAACAATGACCTCGAAGATGTACACTCATAGTTTGATCATCAAAGTAATCTTGAATATGTTTAATATTATCTAGACTTTCATATTGATTTTCTACTTCAGGTATATTCATTGTGAACAGAACATCCATCCCCTGAACTAATGCTATGGATGATTGAACTTCGTCGGCAGTAACCAATATTGATTTTGTTATTAATGCATCTTCTCTTATCAATGCATCTAATTCTCCACCTGGATTAAGCTTAATTTGTTCTAACTTGGGTCGTTCCCCCACTACTTTTGTTAAAATTTTTCCTTCTTTAAGTTTTTTATTTTTCATTTTTTTC
>CAYPTZ010000078.1:0-9775 GCA_964413395.1 uncultured archaeon
AAAAAAATAGTATTAAGGCAAGAAGGAACACTTGCATTCCTTTTTTAATTTTTTCCAACATGAATTTTATTTTGTCTAAATCTTATCCTAATAAAAAAAATTCAAGCATATAAAACAATAAGAATGTTTGTATCACAAACTAAAAGGAGAGAAAAAATGTTCTAAATTTTCATGTTGTAAATTAGCTAAGAATTAAAACGAGTTTTCATCATTTTGTAAGAATGGCCAATTTGATTTGATTTTTCGATAATTTTTGCCTTTTCTTCATGAATACTTTGCAGTAAATTAGGATCTAACTGATCTTCTAATTTCAGGCCTTGAATTTTTAGTAAAAGGATCTTTAATTTGTCGGCGATCTCAATTGGTCGAAATTTCTCACTATCAATCATAATATTCCGTAATTCGGAACTATAAGGGGAATTCAAATGGCATAATTCGATAAATTGTTCAATTTTAATGAGAAAGGTATTTTCTTGATAAGTTTGCGCAATATCTTGGGCAATATGTAGTTTTTCTAAAGCGTCACTATATTTCATGACTTTAATTAAAGATCTGGCTTCAGATTGTGATATAGTCATCTGCCTCTTATCTTCACCTATCTTCAATTTACGCTTTTTCATTATTTTTACCCCATATATTCCAGAAATTCCAGCAATCCCAATTATTGAAAAAGACACAGGAATAACAATTCGCAGAACTGGATTTAATCGAGATTTGATTTCTTCAATAGTTGAAGAATCTCCAGAATAAAAGGCATAATAAAAGTGGTCTAGAATTCCATTTTTATTATACTCTTTTTCATAAATTATTTTTATATCTTCATCTGCAATAGTAACTTCTATTTGGAATCCATGAGGTTTTTGAGTAAAATCAAAATGAAAATTTGAGCGTTGCATATTGAAAAGACCTTCCTCATTCGTATTAGGAATAGTAACATATTGCATATAAAGTTGAGATTCTAATTGACTTGGATAATTTTCATATATCGTTTCATTTGCTAAAAACGCATCAAATTCTGGAAAAGAATAGATAAGTGCTATTTTATCGTTTGCATTGTAAATATTTTGACTAGAAGAATGATTCATAGAAATATTCAAAAACGAAGCACTTAAATAGTATCCGAGAGGAATAACAGTTGGTCTATCCAGAAAAATTATTGGAATGTCTAATTTTTTTATATTTTCTTGATAAAAATAATAAATAATTCCTCCTATATCGACGGAATTAATGGTAATAGATATTTCGGTTTCATAATCTATCTCCTTAAACCCTGTCATTGAAATTGATTTTGTAAAATAATACGTATCGTTGGTCTCAACCCCCCAAAATTTTCCATCGACGGCTTGAGTACTCGATATTAGATTTATTACTATAAGGAAAAATAAACCAAATTTTTTCAAATTTTTTTTAGTAATACGTAATTTATTCATTTTATTCACTTTTTACCTTGCATTTTGATTTGATCATTATATGACAAAATACTATCCAAATGAAAACATTTGATGTATATAAAGCAATAAGAATCTTTGTCTTACAAACTAAATATCAAAATTTTTAGTTAGTTTTTTTTTTCATTTCTTAAATTCCTAAAATCCATTTTGTATTCTTAAATTTTAACATTTAAGATGAAAATTAGTTGGACTTGGATTTTTATTTCATTAGTGGACTATTCCTAATTTTTCGCAGAACATTTAAAAACAAAAAAAAACACCTTTTACTTAAGCATAACAAAAATGTATTCATTGAGGGGGATTTGTTATTAACAAGGAAAATGAAGTAGAAAACAGGGGTATTTTGGTTCGGCCAAGTGGAATTTCTCATGTATCAAATAATGAAAGAGTTGGAAAAATAAATGAAGGAAGGGAACTTATTGAAGAAGAAAACTATATCTCTTGCTTGGAAAAGTTGTATGATGACATAATTAACATCATGTATAGCAATAGAAATAAAAAAAAATGTTAAATTCTTATGCTTATCGTAGTTATGTAACTAAAATGGGAATTCAATCTATTTTTGATTTATAATAAGATGAGACTGATTGCCATTATAATCATTCCTGAGATAATTCCAATGATTTCGGTATGTGCCTCTGAATAACTGCTAGCTAGTGGAAGAACTTCATCAAGCGAGATATAAATCATAATTCCCGCAATAAAGGCAAGTAATCCTCCAATGAGGGAATCTGAGAGATATGGTCGGAGAATAAGATACCCTACTAAAGCACCAATTGGTTCGGCCAATCCCGATAGGAAAGAATAAAGGAAGGCTTTATTTTTATCCCCAGTAGCAATATATATGGGAATGGAAACCGCAATACCTTCTGGAATATTATGAATGGCAATAGCTATAGCGATCAATATTCCCAGATTAATATCACCCAAAGCAGCACCAAATGCGGCAAGACCTTCTGGAAAATTATGAATACCGATAGCAAGAACCGACATAATACTGGTCTTTTTTAATTTTGATTGAGGGACTATGTCTTTATCTCCTATTTTTTCATTGATTTCTTGGAGATGAGCAAATTCTGGAGGATGATGGGGGTTTTCAAATTCAGGTATGAGAAAATCAATAATTCCAATAAAAGCCATCCCCAAAAACATTAAAACAACACCCCATAATTCACCTAAAGCAAGAATTCCTTCTGGAAGAAGTTCCATAAAGGAAATATATAACATTACTCCCCCTGAAAATCCTAAAATAAATGAAAGAAAGGATTTTTTTGGTTTCTTTAAAAAATATGCAACAGCACTTCCTATCCCTGTAGATAATCCAGCAAATAGTGTTAATAAAAATGCAGCTTGTAAATTTTCTTGTAAGATCATGAAAAATACTCCTTGTTTATGATTATCCCTAAAATTAAATAAATAATATTAAATTAGGCATGTCTAATAATTATTAGTAAATATTAGTATTTAAACTTATTGAAATCTTGATTTCTTATTAATTCTCTAAATTTGTTATTTGTGTTTTTGTATTTTATAATATTTAAGAAATAGTAGAAAATACCATAATTATATATATTAAATTGGGCATACTACGGTATTAATATAGACAATATAAAAAAAAATAATAAAAAAAACCTAAATGGATAATAAAAAAGGATACTTCATTTCAAAGAAGTGAAATTATATACAACTATAATGCCGTTTTAGCCAAGATGCAATACCATCCATCCCAGGAAATAGTATACGTTCTGAAATATTTGCCTGATCTAATTTATCACGTATTTCCTTCTTACACTCACTTGGTATTATTATTTTCTTCATTGCTGTAGGAAAATTTAATAGAAAATCATCAAATGTTCGTTCAGGATTAGAAATCATGGAGAACATTGCATATTGGTTCTCAATTCTTTCATCGACAGAAGGAGGTTCAAGAAAAATAGCAAATTCTTTCCCATATTCAGAATTTAGCGAATCGAACTCGTCTAAAGATTTAATTTTTTCTGATAACATTTCAATAGTAAAATTCTGAGCATTCTCCTTCTCCAGCTGTTCTTTCAAAATTGGAGGAATATGAGATTGAATTTTAGAAACATCAACACTCCATATTACTCCATCTTCATTATATCTATTAGTATTAACAGTCGCAAAATGCATAGCCACAAATGGAGATCGAGTCCAATCTAACAATCGAGTGGGAAGTCCATGGTGTTGCCCAACAGTGATCCAATCCCAAACATTATAATCCTTATAATTTCTTCGATTTGCATATCGTATAAAATTGCGAATAAGGTTTTTTTCTAAAGTAACACAATTTTCCATTCGAAGCAGTGATGTTGATAGAGGATATTTAACATTGGATAACCCTCTAAAAGCATTTTCAGTGCGATGCCGCTGTATTCCTTCATTCCATGAATCTGCATACAATTCTTGTATTAATTCAAGCCAATTATTAATTCGTATTTCAGTCATTAGTATTATTTTTCATATTGGAAAATATAAAGATTCACTACTATAATGAGAAAATGTAATAATGAGCAAAATTGGGTTTTAAAAAAATAAAAATTATGTTGATAGCAATTTTTTACCAATATCAAACGCTTTTTCCATTACCTCTACCTTTTGTAATACATCTCCTTTTTGATTCACACCAGGGACAATTAATTGTTCAACTAAATTTAGTTCTAAATATTTTAAGCTCTTTTCAAACATTGTTATTGCAGATTCAGCAATTTTTAGTGATTGTTCCTCATAGGGGATAATGGTAACTACAGATTTATTTTTAATTTTTGCCTTATTTTCAGAATAGGTAAAATAAGTAAACCTATCAAAGAATTTTTTCATTATTCCTGTCACATTATACCAATATATAGGAGTTCCAAGAATAATTGCATCGCATTCAAATATTTTTGAATAGATAGGATTCATGTCATCTGCTTTTGGACAATTTTTTCCCTCACCACAGGCCCAACAACCATCACATTGTTTTATATTCAATTCATTAAGAAAAATTAATTCCGTTTCAGCTCCTTTTTCACGAGCGCCTTGAAATAATTTTTCCATTAATATATGGGTATTTCCATTTTTTCGTGGACTACCTAAAATTCCTAATATCTTTGTCATACAAATCAAACAATAGTATTACATCTTTTGTATAATTTAAATATTTTTATGCCATTTCTCTTTTTTTTTAATAATGAAATAGCAAATTCACATCCTATCTCAGCCTAAAAGAATTATATAAGAATTATATTAACCAAATTCTATTACTATATTATTGTGTTTCTACGTAAAAATGAAATATTATCACATGAACTTCTCCAAGAAGACATCTCATATGAACAAGCTATCGAACTTCAAAAGAAATGGAGAAAAATTATGTTCGAAAAACAACGAGATAAAAAGAAATACTGGAATTTTACAAATGAGGATAATATCAGATATATTGCAGGTGTAGATATCTCCTATGCTAAATTAAAGGAATCAAAAATTGGAGTAGCCTGTGCAATTTTATGGGATCTAAACCAAGATCAAATGGTAGAATATGAATTAATCGTTGGAGAAGTGGTATTCCCTTATATATCGGGGTTGTTAGGATTTCGGGAATCAAAACTAATAACAAAAACAATATTGAAATTATCCTTTCTACCTGATCTTATTATATGTGATGGTCATGGCCTCATTCATCCACGAAGGTTTGGGGAAGCAGTTCAGTTAGGAGCAATTCTCGAAATTCCAACATTTGGAGTAGCTAAAACTCATTTTATAGGAAATTCTAATTGGCAGACTATGGAAAGAAAGCGAGGAAATCAAACTCCTGTCCGAGATAAAGAGGAAATATTGGGTTATGCTATCTGTTCAAATAAAAATTGCAAACCAATTTTTGTAAGTGAAGGTTATTTAATACAAATCGATTTGGCGATCAAATTAACTTTAAAAATGACAAAAAACCATCGAATTCCAGAACCAATCTTCTTAGCAGATCAAATATCCAGAAAAAAATTATCAGAAATGAAATAACCTATAATTTAATGAAAAAGATAAAAAAATTGGTGTTAATAGAAATCACTAAATTCTTTTTTTAATTCAAAAATATTATATATTTTATCCAATTCATTAGGTATATTAATGTTTTGAGGACATTTTTCAAGACAAACATTACATTTTGTACACATACTAGCATTTCCATTATTTGGTGATCCTTTCAGGGATTCTTCATCTTTAGCTAACCATGTATAAGCTAAATGATAAAATGAATTTTGAGGACTCCAAGATTTACTATTTAGTAAATTAAAATTTTCTGGAATGTTAACACCTGAAGGGCAAGGCATACAATAACTGCAATAAGTGCAAGGAATTCGAGTATATTTATTGAAAGTCTCTCTTAATTGCTGAATTACTTTGAAGTCATTCTGATTCAATGAATTTTCTTTTGCAGTTTCTGCAGTTTGAATATTTTCTTCAACCATTTTTAGTGAGTTCATCCCACTTAATACAACTTTTACTGCTGGAAAATTCCAAACAAAACGCAATGCCCAATCTGCTAATGATTGTTTTGGGGAATAATTTTCAACAATCTTTTTTAGATTTTCATTTTCAGAAACAAGACGCCCTCCCCGGAGTGGTTCCATCACTATAACTGGAATTCCTTTTTTCGATGCATATTCTAAACCTTCAGTACCAGCTTGATATTGCACATCTACGTAATTAAATTGAATTTGAACTACATCCCAATCAAATCCATCAATAATTCGTTTAAATAAATCAGTACTATCATGAAAGGAAAAACCTATTGCACGAATTTTCCCCTCTTTTTTTAATTGTACCATCTTATCTAATATTTTTAATTCTTGTACTTGTTTCCAACGCGCCTCATTCATTCCATGTAATAAATATACATCCAGATAATCAGTTTGTAATTTAATTAATTGCTGATTAAAATAATTCTCAAAATCTTTAACTGATTGTACTAGCCATAGGGGAGACTTTGATACAAGTTTGACTTTTTCACGATAACCATCTTTAAGTGCTTTCCCTACAATTATTTCACTAGTTTCATTGTGATATGGCCAAGCAGTATCAACATAATTAATTCCCTTATCAATTGACTTTCTAATTAATGGAATTGCGATCTCTTCATCGATTACATCTTTATCGCCAACTTTTTTTGTTTGGAAACGCATTGCTCCAAAACCAAGAGCAGAAACATCCCACCCTAATTTTTCAAATTTTCGAAATTGCATCATTAGTCCTCTAAATTATAATTTGTTTAAAATTAACAAAAGATGAAATAAAAATCCTATTATTTTACCGTACTAGTGATAAACGCCAATATTAAGATAAGTAATTGCCAAAATATTCCAAGAGATCTTCAAAATTTTCTTCTTTTCAATCATTTTTATAGGGATCCTTCCAAAATAACCATAGATATACTATTATGATAATATATGTTGAAGATGAAAATAGTTATTTATTAATTACTCAATTGCATCTACAAAATAAAATTTAAAATTTTTATGAAATATAAACAAATGAAGAATCAAGAATGTGTTAAGGGTGCATAATTTTATTAACTGATTAGATTTACAATTTCACTTGGTCTACCATTCTTAGATTTGAGTATATCAATCTTAATTTTTTTTTCTTTTTGAAGTCTAGCTAGCAGATCGTTTAAATTTTTTCCTGAGATTCCCAAATATAAGGCTAGTTTACTCTTTTGCACATTAGTTGTATTATTAAGATATTCTAATAATTTAGCTTCTTCACTGGGAATAAATTCAAGCTTTTGAAGAATAATATTTAACTGAAGCTGATTGTTTGCTCCTTTAATGATATTATGAGCATTATAAAAACCAGAAAAAAAATCAATTCCATACTGAGTATGCTGATTTTCTTTAGATTTAACGAAATAAGGGTAGGTAACCATAATTTTATCATCAATAAATATATTTCCATAGCGATTATAAGCATCATTTATAGAAATCGCTTCATATGTTCGATATTTTCGTTCAATTAAAGTAAAGTGAATTTAAGTAAATTAAATTTACAAAACGAAATTTAATTTGCATACATTAATATATATAGAATGAAATGATTTTCATATCTTTTGATTTCTTCCTTATTATTAGCATCCTAAATTTATAGTTCACCCGATATCATTATAGAGAATAAAAGAATTGAAGAAAAATAGTTCTGTAATAAAGAAAGAAAAAATTATATAAGAATATTCAATTGCTCTTCTAATTCAGATTTTTTATGTTGATATTCTTCTAATTTTGCATTTTCTTTATCAATTAAATCTTGAGGTGCTCGTTTTGCAAAATCACTATTTAGTTTCTTATTTATTTTGGTGATAAAATTATCAATTTTCTGAAGTTGTTTTATTACGCGTTCTTTTTCTTTTTCAAGATCAATCATTCCTTCCAGAGGAATATAACTTGAGATATTATGCATTACAATTTTCGCAGATTGTTTAGGAGGTTCTATTGATTTAGATACTTCATATTGATTAGAATCAATTTTTGCAATTTTAATAAATTCATTCTTTCCTAATTCAAAAACATCTTTGGAATTGCCAAGTTCAATCATAATCGGAATTTCTAATTTAAGATTTATTCCAAAATCATGCCTTATTCTTCGAATCTCTCTAATAAAATCAGAAATGATAATAAAACTTGCATTAATATCTTCATTAACTAAATCTTCATTTACCTGTGGCCATGCAGCATACATTATAGAAGGGACTTTTTTCTCTTTAATAGGTAAATTTTGCCAGAGTTTTTCAGTAAGAAATGGCATAATTGGATGCATCAAACGATAAAAGGAATCTAAAACATGAACTAAAATTGATTTTTGATTTTCTTTATGCTCATTTTCTTCATCATATAAATTTAATTTACTCATTTCAATATACCAATCACAAAATTCATTCCAGAAAAAGGATTTTAATGACCGAGCAACTTTAAGAAAATCAAAATCTTTAATTGCAGAATTTGTTTCTTTGATAATATTATTTAACCTTGAAAGAATCCATTTATCAGAGAATTCTAAGGAATCATAAGAAAGATCAGCAATATTTAATATTTTATCATCTGTTGTAATATTACTTAATACATAATTTGAGGCTTGCCAGATTTTGTTACAAAATCGGTGAGCTGCTTCAAGATTTCTAGGATCTAAATTGGTATCTAACCCTGGAACACTGTTAGAGATTAAAACATAGCGTAATGAATCGGCACCTTGTTTTTCAATAATGTTTAAAGGATCGTATTGTTCAACATTTTCCATTGATTTGCTAATTTTACGACCTTTTTCATCTCGAATTAAACCATGCAAATACACATACTTATATGGTGCACGCCCCGTTAATTCAATTCCCATCATCATCTCACGAGCAACCCAGAAAAACAAAATATCATAGCCAGTTTCTCGAGTTGTTGTAGGGAAAAAGCGTTTAAAGTCGGAACTATCAACATTAGGCCATCCTAAAGTTGAGAAAGGCCATAATCCACTTGAAAACCAAGTATCCAGCACATCTTCATCTTGAATGACAGTATCAGACTTACACTTAGGACATTCAGTAATCTCATTAACATGAGGTTCTGGGCATATCTGTTCGTTGCATTTTTGACAATACCATACTGGAATTCGATGACCCCACCATAATTGCCTACTAATACACCAATCACGAATATTATTCATCCAATGATAAAATCGATCTTCTTCACGTTCAGGCATTATCATAGTTTCTTTTTCTTTCACTTTTTTAATAGCAGCAGCAGCGAGTGTTTTAGTTTTAACGAACCATTGAATTGAAACTAGAGGTTCTATGGTACTATGACATCTTGAACAATGACCTACAGCATGGGTATGAGCTTCGGTTTTAACTAATAATCCTTCTTTTTCTAGATCAGCAACTATTGCATCTCTACATTCATAGCGATCCATACCAGTATATAAATTGCAGAAATTTGGTAATACTTGAGCATTCTTATTGAAAATCGTAATAAATTCCAATTTATGTCGTTTTCCTACTTCAAAATCATTGGGATCATGAGCTGGAGTGATTTTTACTGCTCCAGTCCCAAATTCAGGGTCAACATGTTCATCTGCGATTATTTTTATTCTTCGACTTACTGCTGGAAGCATGGCATATTTTCCAATCAATTTTCCAAATTCTTTATGTTTATGATGTGTGGCAATTGCAGAATCACCTAATAATGTTTCTGGACGAGTAGTGGCAACTATTATAAATTCTTCAGCCCCTTCGGCCCAAGAACCACTTCCCCATGGATTTTTTGGTCCTTTCCAGGATTCTGTCATTATTGGAT
>CAYPTZ010000079.1:0-1322 GCA_964413395.1 uncultured archaeon
TTTGATCAGGATTAATTCCGCCAAAAAGGAAACTGGATTATTAGCTCGTCCTTTGAAATATATTTATGAAAATATCCGTGATTTTACGGTTTATGTTGAAAATAATGTGGTGGTTGGATGTGTTTGCCTTCATATCTTTTGGAATGATTTAGCTGAAATTATATGTTTAGCTGTTCAGGAAGGAAGACAAGGGCAAGGAATCGGTACGCAATTAGTGCATGCCTTAGAAAACGAAAGTCTTCAAATGGGAATTCCTGAAGTATTTACTTTAACCAAAGCGGTCCATTTTTTTGAAAAAAATGGTTACGGCATAATTGACCATGATGAATTACCAAAAGTTTGGATCGAATGCATAAATTGTCCTAAGTTCACAGAATGTGATGAAATTGCGTTAATAAAAAAAATTGATCCTAAATAGCTATATTTTCTCCTTTCTCTTCTCTTATCATAATTTCTTAAATAAATACTTAGGTTAAAAAAAAAAAATTTTTTTAATATGGCCATAGATTTAGCCTTTTTCCAGCATGTTTTAGCGCATGGTGTGATTTCAATTGTCTTTTTATTCGTTGGTTTTTCCATTCTTAAACGCCATAAACATCGAGTGGCTCAAACAATGGCATCATTTTTTTTATTTGTTGGTTTTGGCTTGGGAATATGTGTTATTCTGAGGACAAATAGTGATCCTAATGTCTCTGCATTTGGTTCATATCTGGGTTATAGTACTGCGATCGCTGGCCTGGCAGGCTTTTTCTTTTTCGATCTCTTGATTTGGAAGTCTTCAAATAAAATAACTATAAAAAAACAAATATTCTTTTCATTGCTTTATTGGATTGCAATATTACCAGTATTAATTCCTAATAATTGGGCACAATTATGGATTGAGTATCCAAAAGGAAGCAACATTGGAAACCCTGTTATCAATTTAACTTATTTTATCTATGCTGTAATTTTGGGGCAATCTATGATTGTTTCTACAATGATTATGACAAAAATTATTGCTAAGGAAATATATGATCCAGAATTGAAGAAAAAATTCATCCAGACCAATATCGGTATTATTCTGATGGACTGGATATTAATTGGAAATCTAATTTTTGATTTAATCAATCAGCCTTGGGGAAGAATACTCTTTTTATTAACAGGTGTTGTGGTAATTCCTGGTGCTGTCTTTCTTTATCGTGGAATGGTATTGAGACCTCTAGAACAAGAGAATAAGAATTGATTTTTAATTATCAAGTCTATTAAATTTCTAAGGAAGGACTCTGAAGAACTCCCTTTTTAATTTCTATAGATGGTTTATTGTATCCTAATCTTTGATTTTT
>CAYPTZ010000079.1:1332-9771 GCA_964413395.1 uncultured archaeon
CCATCAGTACAACAAGCAATTGTCACGTTTTTATTTTGATACCACATACCGAAATTTCCATCGGCTATGATTGCAACAATATATTTATAGATATCATTCCATGCCCAAGTGCAAAAACCCTCAGGTATACCACTAAAACCATCTGTAACAAATTCTTGACCTATTTTCCATTTGTCACAGGGACCATAGGGCTTCAATTTTTCTGCAACATATTTCTCTGCGATATGTCGATGATAACTTTTTCTTAAAACTGTTATTTTACATTTAGGCATTTTTTCCTCAACTTCAATTTATTTAAAAAACTCTTTTTTTTATGACTATCGAAATAAGTTTCTAATTTTTAATAAGGAAAAATGTTTTTTAATTGTTACTAATTTTATAGTATTTTAAGGCCTATTTTTATAGTTCTTTAAATCAAAATTTTAAATTAGGATAGAATAATGAGATCTTAGTTTATAGATCAGAGCTTGGCAATATCGATATAAGAATAATTATTTGAATAAAAAAAATAAAAAAAAGTAAATAAAAGAAAGTAAAAAGTAAAAAAAAAAAATATCAAACGGTGTGGGCACACATTTTGAATATAATCCTTAGGTTTATATTATATTCCCTGTTTGAATCATTTTAATTGCATTGTCCCTAATATTTCTAAGATATCCTGATTTTTGGGGATGTCGTGCATATTTTCTCCATAATACGCAAATTGAACAATTCCTTGTTTATCTACAATTAACATTCCTGGAAGACGGCCGAGTTTGAGCAATTTTACCTCTTGGTTTAATTTTTTTGCTACCAGATTTTTTTCATCATAGAGAATTGGAAATTTTCCTTTAGCATATTTGGATTCCATCTTTTGAACGTTTCTTAAATTATCTACTAAAATGGGAATAATTTCTGTTTCTAAAGTTCGAAATTTTTCATAAGCCATAGATAATCTTCCAACATGTGCACGACAATAGGGTCAATGAATATCTCGTAAAAGAACTATCACAAGATTTGCTTTTGTTCTCATAGTTAGAGACGAAAACATAGTATTTCGTGATGTAGGTAACTCAAAATCATCCAATTTTGATCCCACCATTCCAAATTTATCCTTCATAAGATGTTCAAATATAGCTTGAATGTAGTTATTAAAATAGCTTTATTAATTAAGAATAGAAAGAAAAAAAAATCATAATAATTTCGTTTCTGAAATTGGTTTTGGGGTCTTTATTACGAGTACCCGAAAATTCGTCTCTGAATGGGGATTTTGCAATAAATGCACTATTTTTGCTGGGCTGAAAATGAGATCATCTTTTTGAACCGATTGGATTTCATCTCCGATTTTCACTTCTCCCTTCCCTTCCAACACATAGAACACTACATCTACTGGTGTAATATGGGGAATCAGTTTTTCATTTGGTTTCAAATCAAGCATAATCATTGTTGCATGATTGTATTCTATCAATTTTCGTGCGTTCACTTTATGCGGAGTTTGAATGGATTGTGCTTCAAAAGCATGAATAATTTGCATAATTACTTTACATCAAATTGTATTTCCTCATAAATTTACGTACGAATATGTTCCTCTTTCTCCCTATAGAATTTTAAAAAGTATTACAAATCCAATTTTAATTTCTTATCTATTGTGTGTAAATTTTAGGGGAAATTTCTTTAAATTTTTTCCTTTCCTTTGTTCCAGCAAATGCTGCTTCTATAATAGGAGTTTTAGATAAAAAGGAAACAATAAGAAGAAGAAAAAAAATCTCTAAAAAAAAAGTATTTAGCGATCTAAAGCCATTTCCATGTCAGAATTGGTCAATTTCTTGCGACCAGAATGTCGGGACCTTTCATGGGTTTTCTTGGTTAATTCTTCTTTTTTTTGTTTGGAACGAGACTGTTGAAAACACCCTTATGGATATTATAAGAGAAGAGGTCTCAAAAATAGAAAAAATGGTATTCAAATGGATGGAATAAGTTTTTTATATTGATTCATTACAATTTTTATCTATTTTTGGTTGAAATGTGGTTTATTTCTTGAGAATCTTGCATTGTTGTGCAAATTATCTTTTTATAGTGTTTGGATAGATAATAATGATTTACATGGTTTATTCTAACATATATTAATCTTAGTTTAATTAATTTTTTGATCCAATAAATAGTAGCGGATTTAGATAAACTAATATATTCCATTATCTCGGAACGTTTGGGACCCAGGGCATTTCGACAGAGAAATATTAGTATTTTTCGACTTGATTTTTTAAATGCTAGAAAACCGATATATATTTGAATTTCGGGGACAATTTCTACACCATAAACTCTAACTTTTCCAAAATCAATATATTTAATAAGATTGTTCATTTCAAGAACAGACAAATGAATATCTACTTGATTTGGTCCAATGTTGAGAATATTTTTAATTAAGTACGTATATATTCCAGGATATGCTTTAATTAATTCAAAGATTTTTCTTCTTGTAGGATTGGCAAAAATATTAATTTCAACTAATCCTTCATCCACAAGAATCATTTTTTTTTGGATCATATCATTAAAAAATAATTCAATGGTTTCATTTTCAAATTTAAATTTATTCCTAACCTTTCTTTTTATATGATCTAAATAACATTTTTTCTTATTAGATATAACTCTTCTTATATATTGTAGGATAAATCTATTTTGTTGATTTAATTCTTGTTCGTCCATATTTCATTTCTCTTATGTTTTAATGGATGTTCTTAATAAATTGAAAATCATCTATAACATTAATATCGATATCAAGATAAGGTAATTTTTTCTGTCTCTTTATAATACGGGTTATTTCTTTTTTTGAAAGGAATAAATCATTTTGAATTTCCATAGAAACAGATGGATCAACGTGAGTTTTTAGCAAATGTGATGATAAATTTTTAAATACTAATTTCTTGCTAATAATTAATTTTGAAATCATGGGTAGAGCTATAGTTATTCCTACAAATCCAACAAAAATTCCTAATATTTCAAATTCACTTAATGTAAATTTTTGACCTATTGAAAAATAAAGCGTTTCTTTTTGAATATATGTTGATAAATCTACTTCAAATTCAATATCAATAATTAGAAATGATATTTCATATTCACCAACGATATCAAAGTTTAATTCTATAGTTAAATTAGCTCTATCATCAGAAATTAAGCCCCAATCGGATATTTCTTTATCAATTAGAAAAAAATATGATAGATTCTCACAATTAAAGAGTTCAAAAATAATTACAACTTCTTCATTTACTTTAATTGAATGCTCATATCCAAAATGAGAAGAATTATTATAAATTATATGGCTTTTATAGATTACTGGATTGTCATACTGAAAAATGGCGGATTTTGGATTTTGTCCAGCACTATTATGTTTTAGACTAAAAAAATTAGAAAGGACTAAGGGATTAAAAAAAAAACTAAATATAAAACTCAAAATTACTAGCTTTTTAAGTTTTTTTTTAGTTTTGTATGAATTATTTTTAAATTTCATATTAGTTTATATCTTCTCTTTAATGATTGAAATACTTCAGATTTCCTTTTTTTTTTTTAAAATATATGTAGTAATTAGTGCAAAACATATTGAAGATTGCAAAATTAAATTTAACAGAGGAAATCCAGGAATATTTTCTTCTGTATTGATATCCGATGTATTTAATTTATATCCAATTGCATATAGTTTATTTGCTTCTAAATTCATACCCTTCAATTTGTTTGCATTTTTATCAAGAATTGATGATATTTGTATCCAATTTTCTTCATCTTCATCTAATTTGTATAGGGCTAAATATTCTTTTTCTGCTTCACTATAAAATCCATTTGGAAAGTAAAAATCCATTTCAAACGGTTCTTCAACTTCTGAATTTTCTGACAGTTCAATTTTATAAAACATTGAGGAATTCATATAAGATAATTCTTGATATGAACTAGGATTTGATTCAAAATGTGTAAGTTTAATATCACCTACCTTACTTGATTTAACTAACCCCATCATCCAAAGTGTTTGATCTTCATCAATACAAGATACTTGATATAACCCAGATTCGATATTTTGCCATATTCCGTCAGTGATGAGCATTACACCGTCATTAAAATCTATTTCGGGATTCCATCTCCCGGGATGGGTGTGATATGATATTACTTCATTATAATTATTTACGCCATCTTCATCTGTGTCTAGTTCTGGATTTACTATATTCTCAAAAATCCAACTATTTGATCCATCATCATGAATAATTCCTAATGATATATTTGATTCAATATTTAGAACAAAATTGGAATAAATTTGATTAAAATCGCCTGAAATTCCAACAACCCACTGCTGACCGGCAATAATATTGCCATATGCTAAGTTGTTATCACCGTATATGCATAGGCTAAAATCGGCATAGTCTCCATTATGAGGGGTTGTGATTGTATTTTCTAAATATGTATTATTATCTCCATCACCCCAAATTCCGACAATATCATTATTTCGGAGAATATTTCGTATAAAATGTGAATTATGTGTATTATCTATCATAATTCCAACTCCTAAAATATCAGAAATGTTGCAATCAATAATACTAATATTATTACACTCTAATAATTGAACACCATTTCCAATATTTGAGATTTTAAGATTTTTTAAAATCGAATTAGTGCAATTTATTAATATAAATTGTCCTACACTATTTTCTTTTCCATCAAAAATAATTTGAATATCATTTTCATAATAATAAATTGGTTTTCCATTTACTAAATTGGATGTGTCAATTAAATTATTAACCGAATTTGATTCAAAATAAAATCCTTCCTTCCAGAAATTATTATTCTCAAATCTATTATTTCCTGAATTTCTTAAAGTGATACCATCCCATTCATTATTTGAAAAACTATTATTTGTAACATTATTAAAAAATGAATCTTCAAAAAAGAGCCCAGAATGTTCATTATCTGATATATTATTATACGTTATAGAATTATTTACTGAATCGCTTAATTTAAAACCATATTGATTATATGTGATATTATTTTGAGTAATTTCGACTTGTGATATATTTTTGGCAGAAAAAGCCCAATGAATATTATTTACAATCTGATTGTCTATTATTGAGCCATTACTAGATTGTCGTATATAAATTCCAGTTTCATTGCATCCAAATATATTATTATTATTAATTTTGAAATTTGTTACATTGATCAACTTTATTCCTGCTAAGGGATTTTCTTCATTCCAGATATTTCCTGAATTTGTTAGATTATTATATTCAATATTAAAATATGCTGTGCTATTTCTAATTTCAATGCAAGTTTCTGCATTATTTCCATCAATATCTAAATTTGTAATAATATATGGTTCTAATAATGTTCCGAATCCAGAACTAATTGCAGTAGGATGATCATCCCAATCATTTGTTGCATTGGCTCCATCTATTAAAATAGATTCATGAGAAACAGCCATTTTAGGTGTTGAAATCATTAGATTTTCACCTGGAATTTGATTTTCATTATCTTGATTATTTTGAGATATCAATAGAAAAGAAGTTAAAAAAATGGATAAGAATAATGAAACTTGCATTATTTTATTGATTTTTTTTTTTCCTCTAATACACTTGGTATTTTTTTCATTTTCATTTATCATTTTAGTTTATCTCCTTTAGCAATTTTGTAAAGGTAATAAATAAAAAAGATTTTTTGAATAAAAAAAGGAATGGTAAATTTCTAGACCGATATTTAAAATGCAAATTTTATCCAATAAATATTTACATATAAGTGTAATATTTTGATATTTTAGCAATTAAAAAATCATACCCTTGATTTTCTCTTTTCCATAATCAATTAGCCATTCTTTGTATAAAATCTTTAAATACGCAAAATATTGTTTTAAAATCAAAGAAATTAAAAAAAATAAAATCGCTAAAGATTGTACATTTAGAGATCTAAAGCCATTTCCGTGTCAAATTTGGTCAATTTCTTGCGACCAGAATGTCGGGACATTTCCAAGGCTTTATTGGTTAAATTTTTAGCAAATTTCCAACAATTATTTCAATTCAAAATCCTTACTACAGGCATCTCTTGATTATTTATATAAAAAATATACCATAATTGTTTATGGCTTTTTAACAAGGAAAGCTATTTATACAAAATTGATACTATTCTTTTATTGATGATGAAGGATCAACAAACCATGCCCCAGGAACCTATCCGTGTCAAAATTATCATTGATGGGGCTAATTTTCATCATGGCCTACAACGTTTTAATTCTAAATACCAAGATTTTCATATTGATTTTAAATCTTTGGGACATCATTTGGCTCAGAACCGGATTTTAGTAGGCATCAATTATTATACTATTGAATATCCTAGATCTAAAAATAAGGCAATGCATACAAAACATAAAATATTCTTTTCTCGGTTAAAAGCTGATGGGATTATTGTCAAAAAATTTAAAATCAGTAGTTCCAACAATAAAATTAAAGGTGACGATATTAAACTGGCGTTAGATCTCGTTGTTGATGGGATCAATGATAAATATGATATAGGGATCTTAGTTAGTGGAGATGGTGATTTTATCCCTGCTGTCCGTTATGTTCATGAATATCATAAGAAAGTTGAATTATGGGGCTTTCCTTCCAGTTGCTCCAGAAGGCTAGAAAATGCCTGTGATTTTCATTTTTCTTTTACACGGTCCAAGCTCCGAAAATTCTATCGCCCTTGATTATTTTCTAAAACCATAGCTTTAAATAATTATTGCACTCTATATTCTTTTGGTGGAGTAGCCCACCCTAAGGTATTCATTACCAGCTGCGGGTCACCGACCAAAGATCTATCTCCTAACGGAGATAGATTATTTTCCCCTCTTTTACTGCTTTCCTATTCTCATTTTATGCAAGGGGCATTATAGTTTAGATTAAATGAGTTTTGAATCTTTAGAAACTGAGAGAAAAAAAAAGGATCAATAATTCTTTGTCCATTCTATTGTGCCACTTTTTTCAAAATCTTGAAGCCCTATCCATTATTCGAAATCAAATTTCGCTCTTCCCCTTTCCAATCTTTACCTGCCTCCCGCATTTTCAGTCCTATTCTTACGGAACTCTTGATTTTGGGTTAAATCCCTTTACCAACCATTCCATGGATACCTTTCTTGCTTATGCTGATCATTACCTCGACGAATTTCTCGCTGAACATGTTCCTTCTTGGTCTATGGAAGCCCTTTTTCATCGCATTCAGGATGATCTTCCCCTTACTCTTTTTGATGTGTATCATCCTGATTTTTTTTCGCATTATCTCATTATTGAACAATTTTGCAATCAGCATCCCACTAATACCGCGGAATTGATGTTTGAATATATTGAAATTCGCACATTTAATCTCAAGTCTACTTAAGATCGATTAAACTTAGGGAATTATAGGGAAGTATTAAGAAATAAAAGGTATGAAAAAAATTAAATCTCTAACGATGTTCGATTAGAGATCTAAAGCCATTTCCATGTCAGATTTGGTCAATTTCTTGCGACCAGAATGTCGGGACATTTCCAAGGCTTTATTGGTTAAATTTTTAGCAAATTTTTCTAAGTAAGAAATTAATTCATCGACTGCATCTCTGGAAACCATTTCTGCTCCAGATTTTTTCATGAGCTCGCGAATAGGGCTCCACGCAAATACTTTCATTGTTTTATAATCCTCCGAGTAGTATCTGTCAAAAAATGGAAAAGACAAAGTTTTGAAGATAACTAAATATACTATGGGAAATGGAATATTTAAATGTTTGGGAAGTGGGCGAAATTTGGAGGCGATCATGCGAAGTCGGGGCCAAGTTGAGTCGACAAAAAGGATCGGAGTGTTTTACTATCGATGGAATGTGAGGCGGATCTGAGATTTTTTTGGGGTTTTTAAAGAGATCACAGTTTTTTTTTGCTGGAAACGGGGATCTATGTATTAAAATGAATTGAAAAAGTGACTGGGGGAGATAAAAATGCGATAAAATTAAATAGGAAAGGAAAGGAGGGAAAAGAGATGAGAGAAAGAGGGAGATCCCAGATCACGAAAATAACACGATCTGCGAAAATATGGTAGAAGGATAAAATATATCTAATGATATGGTGGTGATTTTAATATTAGGTGTTAAATCCTACAAGTAATGGATTGTATAGGGTATTATGAAAGAAAGAATAAATAATTAAGTGGGGAACAGCAGGAAAAATAGCGGGAAAATGGGCCCCAGGAAAAAATTATCCCTGTTTTTTCACCCACTTTGGAAACAATAGGATCGATCAAAAAAGGAATTTTGTTAATCATAAATGTAATTTAAAAATACCTCGATTTTAATTGATGATGAAAAAAAAAAAATCAAAAGATTAACACTGAACCACAATCAAAGTAGAAGAAGGAAAAAAAAAAAAAGTGAATATTCAATAGACTGTTTGGCTGGGTTGCCGAGATTTTCGCAAGATCAATAAAACTGCC
>CAYPTZ010000080.1:0-9712 GCA_964413395.1 uncultured archaeon
TTTAATCCTGCTTTATCAATCCCATTTTGTTTTTGTTGCACCTGCACAATTAAAAATATTCCCACACCAGTAATAAGAGTGGAAATTAAGAAAATAATATTAAATGCTGTATTTAGAAAAATCATCGCAAAAATCATGGTAATAATGGGATTGGTTGACGTTAATGTTGATGCTCATGGGGGAGATATTTTCTTTTGACTATACATAAATACGATATCCCCCAATACTACCCCACAAATACCACTTGCCCCACTAAAAATAATAAATTTAAATCCTAAAACCTTCAATTCTTCAAAATTAAATCCAATCAGAAATATCATACTTATAATAAGTACAGCGATTAAAGATCGAAAGAAGTTTAATAGAATTGGTTGAATATTTTCTTCAATTTTATGGATAAAAATAAATGATAAAGCAAAAGCATTCACCATAATAAAACCCATAATCACAGGGACAAGCATACTCCAATAAATTTACACTTCCAGATATGGTTTTTGATTTCATGAAAATGATCCAGTAAATAAAAAATTAAATCAAACCTGATATACTCACAACATTATTTAATAATCCAAAAACTAATATTATTCAAATGAGTGATATCGTTCTCTTCAAAAATACCCCAATTATTAGAGAAGAAGCTACGTTTTTGGAACGATTGAGGGCAGTATTTGTCCCTTATCTTACCGAAACCACCTTAGATGCACTCGATCAATTTCACTCTGGTAATTATATCATCACCAATCATCATATCACTCATCTGTCTCTTAGACTTCAAAATGATCCTGGTTCTCTTGAAATTTTTAGCGAATTAGAATTTCTTCAAATTGATTTTGATCCTAATGTATGGATTCCACATTGGATTACCAATATGACTAACTTAAAAGTATTAATACTAGTATTACAAAACCCCATTATCCCAAGGGAAATATTCAATCTTTCTCATTTACATACTTTGATTCTTGAAAAAAATTCATTACCTGAACTCTCAGATCACATTGGAAATCTGTCCAACTTAAAAGAATTGAGATTAGAGCAAAATAAATTATCATCTTTACCTCAATCTATCACCCAATTACACTCTCTTACACTTGTGGAATTGGATTATGGAAATTTTACTGAGATCCCCTCATGCATTTTATCCCTTTCTAAATTACAGGCATTTTCTATTTCGTGTAACAAAATTACGAGCTTACCTCAAAATTTTTATCAATTGGAATATCTTGAATTTTTTGATGCTTCCATAAATCCAATTCACACATTTCCTGAAACTCTTTTCCATTTGAGAAGGTTAAAATATTTATATCTAAACAATTGTAATATCAAATCTATACCTAAATTTATAGGAGATCTTGATAATTTGAAAGATTTACGGTTGGCAAATAATTTAATCAATGATATTCCATTTGAAATAGGTCATTTAAAATCCTTAGAAATTCTAAATTTGAAAGGAAATAACATTGAATACATTCCCCATACTATTCGTGATCTTAAAAATCTGAAGTTTTTGGTTATAGATAGCAAGGTATTGACAAAGGATTCAAAAGAAATACTCGGCCTCCTTAAAAAAGAAGGTGTATCCGTGATAAAACGAATAGTAAATCCTCGATTACATCATTTTATAACTCGGAACAATATTCCTTTTAACTAAAAAGAATATAATGATATCATTTAGTATCATGAAAAAAAACAAATCAATTTCTTATTTATTATAAAAATCTCTGAAAGTCTTTAAAACACCAAATTATTGAATGGAAACAAAAAAAAATAATCCAAAAAATCTATTTAGTAATATTTAATCGCATTCCATACATACGTACATCAAATCCTAAATGATTATAGAAATCTATCGCGTTTTGATTCCAAGCCAATACATCGATATCGACCATAGAGATCCCACAATGAGCAAGAATTAAATGAAATAGCTTCTTGCCATACCCATGCTTTCGATATTTTTTTCGAATGAAGAGATGACGAAAATATTTTGGAGTTCGAGTAATATTAAGCAGCCCATAACCATATATTATATCATTTTCCACAATTAAATAGATTTTATGTGTTTCTCCTTCAAGAAAACCGCGCATTTGGTTACTTATTTCAACATATGTCATTTCGTTATCTGCTTGCTCTGCTAGTCGGAGACCTTCGTACATTTCAGTAAGTAGATCGAGATCTTCAATATTTGCAAGACGGATAGTAAGTGTTGTGATTCAAGTTTTCCTTCTTAGATGTTATAGCATAATATAATAGATCCTCAAATTAAAAAAAAGATTCTAATTCTATTTAATTGAATGTAAATCTTAATTTTATTCAAATGAATGATTTTAGTCTTTTTAAAGGGAAATCTATCTATCGCGAAGATTTTGATTTTTAACTAAATTTAAGGAAAAGTAAAGTTTATTCATATCTTAGATTAATTCTTTTATTTTTTTTAATTCACTCAGTTTATTTACTGATATCTCTTCCCTGTTTTGTTCTTCTTTTTCTTGTTCTTGCCTTTGATCTTTAAAATTAAAATCTTGATTTAAAGAGAGATATTCAGATGAAAATTTGAGGTTAAAAAATACCTAAAGGTCAATTCCCATTGTAATTATTATAATGAATAAACCTCACCAACAAAATCTAATCCTTAAAATCATCCTAGGTGAAATTTTTTGTTTTTTAATTCTTACTACTATTGCGATGTTCCTTTATACAGGTGGGAATTCACTGAACTATTATGAATCCCATTATAATTTTATCAAAAATACTTTTAGCGATCTAGGAAGAACTGTTACATATCTAGGATATTCAAATCTCATTTCTTGCCTTTTATTTAGTGTTTCTATGATATTTGTAGGGTGCACCATCATTATTTTTTCTCTATTTTTATCTTCTAAGTTCCCTAAAAAAACAAAAGGTCATAAATATGCAGTTTTAGGCATAATAACAGGAATAATTTCAGGAATTTGTGCTATTGGGATCGGCTTTACACCCAAAAATGTTTTTCCTCAAGCCCATATGATTTTTTCATATAGTCTATTTTTGTTAGGATTACCAATGAGCTTCTTTTACAGCCTCTCTATTTTTATGGATACAAAATATCCCAACCTATATGGCTATCTCTTTTGGATCCTTCTTATTTTCCTCTTAGTGTATATCAATCTTATCATATTTGGCCCTGATGAGAGTATTGAATCAGGAAAATTAATTCTGGTTATAGGACAAAAAATAATTATTTATTATGAAATTATCCTCTTTGGTACTCAAGCAGTTGGATTAAATAAATAAATAAATAAATACATTTTCAGTCTAAATAATTTCTTACTATTTCCATTAGTTAGTAGTACAAATAAATTTCTTATGTAGATCTGTTGAATTTAATTAATTTAGTGTTTTATATACTTATAATTTCTTTATCTTAATTCAGTGGTGAATTTTTGGATATGGACAATAAGGTAATTTAATTCATGAAATGAAACACAATTTTAGTATTCATGTGATGGTGCTAATGTTGTAGATTCTATGGGAATATTAATTGCTTTAAGAGATATAGACGATTACAGAAATTTATTATGAATAAAACTCGAGGTGTTGAAGCTTATAGTAACGTTTTTGATATAAGACATCGCAGAATTATAACTCAAAATATATATCAAAGCGTCGATTTCGATTAATTTTATTTTTTGTTTTATTCAGCTGTTTTGGTCTAGAAATGAACATAGATATTAATTGAAATTAAATGAATTTTTGTTTATTATACCTAAAATAATAGTGATACTAAATGATCAATCCAAACTCAAACAGATGGCAATGCTCTATCTGTGAGCGATATTTTTCTAAAAAAAACCAATTCCACAGCTGTGAACTGTATTCTATCCAAAATCACCATCTTAAAAAAGCCACACCTGACACCATTCAACTGTATAACACACTTATCAATCAGATTAAGAAATTTGGCCCAATAGATATAGAACCCCTCAAATCGATCATCGCTATTAAAAGAAACTCCCAGTTTTGTTCAATTCAAATCCAGAAAAATGCCCTCAAATTGAAGTTTCGCTTGTTTTCGACTTTTTCAAGCTCCCGGTTTTCCGCAACATCACAGCAACCAGATAGACGGAATTATTATCAACTGAAAATCGAACAAGGACAGGATATCAATTCCGAACTTATTGATTGGCTACAGCAAGCCTATGATGAAAAATAAGTATATTTAGGGAAATCAAATCTTGAATTATTGAGTAATATATAAATTGAAAATAAAAAAAAATAAAAAAAAACATTTAAACAAAATTTTAAATGTTTGAACCCTATAGACATTAATGTGTTTTTTAGCTTTCATAAAAATCGAGGAAGAAAATAATGAACAAAAAACCAAATGAAACGACGAATAAAACAAATATCATAAATACTTCAGTAGATCATTATTATTTCTGGTATAATCAGGCCCAACATCTTCATCAACAAGGAGATTTAAAAAAATCAGAACAAGCTTATCATCGCGCTATTGAGTACGATCCCACTCACTCTGATATGTGGTATCAGTATGCTAATTTGCAATTAGAACTCGAGAATCTCTCGGAAAGTCGAAAAGCCTTCAATAAATCTTTATTCCTCAACCTTAAGGAATAAATCTCTCTTCATTATTTAAGTAAATTTCACTTGAACCTTATTTATTATTGGATCAAATTACCAGAATATTTGTGAATTTTTTTTTTCATAATACCTTTTTTTTGTATTCGATTTTCACTCCAATTCTCTTTAAATCCAAATTTTCCTTTTTAAAGTCTAGGATTAAATTACACTCTACAAAAATCTTATATAAAGATATATATATCAATTCTTATTTAATAATATCAGACAGAATATTTGAACAATAATGTCGTTTATTTTTCAATGTTTGACAAGGAGGACTTTACATTAAAGACAAAAATATTATAAAAACACCCAATGAAATTGCCGAAGAAAATAATAATTATGAATTCTGGTATAGTCGAGCGAAATATCTCCACGAGAAGGGCAATTTAGAGGAAGCAGAACAAGCTTATAAAAAAGCTCTTAGATTAGAGCCGAATAATTCTGATATTTGGTATCAATATGCAAATCTGCAAATGCAATTAAAAAATCCTAACGAATCTCGTAGTGCTTTCAATACATCTTTATTCCTGAATTACGGTCGTTGACTTTTTTTTTTATTAATATCATCTAAATTTTCATCAAATACATAAGGAAGTGCCTCATTTATCGCTATGAGACCTTCTTCTGTGGCTCCACCTTTTGTTGCAACTGTGGTAATAATTTCTTGAAAATCCCAATTTCTTTCTTTTATAATCTAAATAAACCCATTTAATGTCTCAATAACCATCTCTTTTGCTTCTTCAAGTTTAATTCTGCTATTTCGAACTCCTGCTTCAAAAAAAAAAAATTTTTTGAATTTTTGACGAAAATTAGACCAAAGCTCTTTTAATATTATTTTAGAATTTATATTATAGCTTTGGAAATTAATTCTTAAAGGCTAGAAAATCAAAAAAAAAAAAAAGTGAAATTCATGAAATGTTTAAATAAAAAACAGATATTAATATTTGGGCTAATTTTAAATTCTTTATGCTCAATAACACCAATTTCGGCAGAAAATGTAAAACCAAGTGTGGAAATTGGGGATGAATTGGTATATGATGTACAAGTAATTGGTGATTTTGATGGAGCAGATGAAGAATATAGCTATATGAAAATGGTGATTAATGATATTATCAATGAAACTGATGATGGAATGACAAATGTATTGTTTGATATATATACTTCAAATTCAACCACATCATGGAATGACACACCTCCATTACCTGAAGAAGAGAAATATGTTTTAACCAATGCAACTGAAATTACAGATGCAATTGTTAAAAACGCTAACTTTCCGAGTATTTTAGTAAAACCGGGTTTAAAAATTGGGACTCTTGCAACCGAAATTGCTACATTACTTACCACTCATTATAGTGTTGTCCCCCCAGTAACTAGCTCTTCAATCAATAATTCATATGGAGTTAGATTTGAAATGGCACAAACTACACAAAATATTTCAATGGAGTATATATATAATGAGGATGGAATCCTTTTCTGGTGTGAAGTAATTTATGAAATTGATAGTGAGGATAATGCCTTAGTCCAACTATCTCTATTAACAATTAATGATCTTCCAATAGAATTTAATCCAACAGATACAGAAACAACAGATACAGAAACAACAGATACAGAAACAACAGATACAGAAAATCCAAATAATATTCCCGGGTATCCATTTATGGCTGTTATTGTCATTTCTTGTATGTTCATTTTTCTCAAACATAAGAAAAGATATCTGAATACACTTTAAACCTATTTTTTTTTATTTCGCTTTAGATTCCAAAATTTTGCCTTATTCCTTACTAAAATTAAATCAAATAGAAAAAAATGACCTTTTTAATATCAAATATTATAATTCCTGGTGAAATTGAGCTTGAATCAACTCTTTCCTCGCATCCTGCTTCCTTAACGTCTTTTTAAAGACTAAATCAAATACATTGGGAAGACCTTCATTTAACACTATTACTCCTTCTTCTGTAGCTCCACCTTTTGTTGCCACTCTAGAAATAATTTCTTTAAAATCCCAGTTTTTTTCTTTTAAAATCTTAATAAAACCATGTAATGTCTCGACAACCATTTCTTTTGCTTCTTCAGGTCCATTACTATTATTACGAACACCTGCTTCAAAAAAAAAAAAAAGTCAATTGTGAATTTTTAGTACCAAATCTATCCCAGAGCTCTTTTTATTCTATTTTACATTTTTTAACATATCTTTGGGAATCGATTCCTAATGAATAAAAACCAAAGAAATAATGTGAATTTTATGAAATGTTTAAATAATAAACAAATTTTAGCATTTGGATTAATTTTAATTACTTTATACTCGATTACACCAATTTCAGCAGAAAATGTAAAACCAAGTGTGGAAATTGGTGATGAATTGATCTATGACGCATATATGGTGGGTGAATTTGATGAAGGATATAATTATTGGAAAGCAAATATTACTAATATTATCAATGAAACCAATGATGGCATGACAAATGTGCTGTTTGATATTTATACTTCAACTACAACTACATCATGGAATGACACACCTGAATATCCTGACGAAGATAGATATGTATTAACAAATGTAACAGAAATTGTGGATGCAATAGATGAAAATCCTTACTTTCCAAGTATTTTAGTAAAACCTGGATTAAAAATTGGGAATTTTGCAACCGAATTAGAGACCTTACTCACCCCTCATTTTAATACCCCAGTAACTGGCTTTTCAATTAATAATTCATATGGTGTTAGATTTGAAATATCATATCCCACAAATAATATTTCACTGGAGTATGTATATAATGAAGATGGAATCCTTTTATGGTGTCAAACAATTGAAGAGTATGAGAATAGTGAGGATAATAGCATAGTCCAATTACGTATATTAACAATTAATGATGTTCCAATAGAATTAAATCCAACAGATACAGAAACAACAAATACAGGAACAACAGACACAGTTCCAACAGAAACTGTTCCAAATAATACCAATACCACTGGAAGTGGAGATACAGAAAATCCAAGTAATATTCCGGGATATCCATTTATGACAGTAATTGTCATTGCATGTGTGTTCATTTTTCTTAAACATAAGAAAAAATATCTGAATACACTTTAAAACCATATTTTTTTTTTTTTTTTGTTCACTTTCGATCCTAAAATTCAGCTTCATTCCTTATTAAAATTGAATGAATTTGAAAAAAATGTAATAAAAAAAAAACTTGAAAAAATAAAATAGAAAAATAAAAACACAAAAAGAATTCCAATGTTCTATTTCTAATCCAAAAATAGATGAATTTATCACTTTTCTTGAGTGGTTCTATTCTTTTTGCATGAATACAACCCTAAAAATTTATTAATATTTAGGATTAATTTAATCTAAATGACAGATCTTGTTCAATATAAAAAGTCATCTATCTTTGAAGATGAAGCAGCTAATTTATCCAAATTAGAAAAAAAAGCATATTTTCGTTGGATTGAAACCACAGTAGATAAATTCCCTTCCGAAGGCAATTATGTTGTTCAAAAAAACCATGTCACTCACATAGAAATGGATGTTGATAAAGATTTAGGTGATCTTGATGCTTTTAGGCATTTAGAAGTGCTAATTTTTCATACTATTTATTCTTATGACGGCTTTCCTGACTGGATCGGGAATTTACCACGGTTGAAGACTTTAACCATTGAAGCAAATTCGAAATCTCTTCCAGAAAGTTTTGGTAATTTAGCAGAATTAGAAAACTTTGAAATACTCAACTCACCATTGGAAAAACTACCAGAGAGTATTGGAAATTTGATTAAATTACGCAAATTAAATTTAGAATCAAATATAGAAGAAATCCCCGTAGGATTTGGAAATCTCACGCAACTTGAAGAATTATGGTTAGAATTTTCTCGATTGACTTCTCTTCCAGACACATTTAAAAATTTGCGGTCTCTAAAATCTCTCATATTATATTCTTCATTGCTAAGTGAATTTCCAAGATCTATTCCACATTTAACGGCACTAGAAGACCTTAATCTTTCAAATTGCCCCTTTATAGAATTACCTAACGAAATTGGTCAATTATCTTCCCTTAAGAATTTGAACCTTGAGAAATGCAAATTAACCACCCTGCCAAAAAGTATTGGTAATTTAACTGCCTTAAAAAACCTTAATCTATCAGATAACTTCATTATAGAAATTCCTACCGAAATTGGACAATTGACGTCCCTCGAGATTTTAGATCTAAGTAGATGTAAATTAACTTCGCTCCCTAAGAGTATAGGTAATTTAACTGCATTAAAAGAACTAAATCTTGCAGAAAACTCTATCACAGAAATTCCCATTGAAATTGGGCATTTGACTTCCCTTAAAATTTTAGATCTAGGGAAATGCATGTTAACCTCACTCCCTGAAAGCCTCCTTAACTTACCTCGAATTAGAAAATGTGCCTTTAATCCCAAATTATTAAGTAAAGCCGATAAAATATTGATTAAATCACTAAAAAAAAAAGGGATCAAATTCACAAAAGAAATATATCGAGATTAAGTAATTTTTCTGAAAATTAATCATTTTTTCAGTAGAATGCCATGAAGCTTTGAAAAAATATCAGGAAGAAAAGTGCTGGAAACCTGACATCACTCACCCATTCTGAAAATTCTTCAGGTAATTCTGATAAAACCAAACTCTCATGGTTGAATACTGAAGTGGGATTTTCCACTATAAATTGTGAATATCTTTTTAATATCTTTTCAAACCGATCAATGAACAATAGGTCTGTCGAATCAGTTATTAAAAAGGCTGGTATATCGAAAGAAGGAAGCGATTGAAAGGTGATACAATGGGCTTGATTGAAAAATTGCTGAAAATCACTCTCAGGGGAAGCAAGATAATTCCCATATACTTGCATTAAAATGACTTGCGATATTGATCATTGGATATCGATCTCGTAGATCTAATAATTTTTGTTGAGTTCTTGTTGAGAGCCATATCTGTTTTGGAATTATTATTCGATTTTTGATAAATCCATGCAAAAGCATACTTCCCATATGCCCATATCCAATAAATCCAATTTTTTTCATAATTTTATTCCCTTTTTCATCAGTTGTTTTTTAGTCTATAATATACTAGAATCTATTAAAT
>CAYPTZ010000081.1:0-9690 GCA_964413395.1 uncultured archaeon
GACGACAATTTTTCGTAGACCAAGATAAGATCATCTATAACATTATATACTGTTTTTTATTCAATCTATAAGGTTTTAAATTAATTATCAAATTTTTAATGCTCCCCAATTGTTGAACAAGAGCATTAAGCGAAGCTTTAAATTTTCTCAAATGAAAGATATTCCTAGAAAAAGAACAGCCATTCGATTGAAGAATCATACGAAACCGTGTACAAATCATACTTCTCCAAGTTATTTTCTTCTTTACCTTTTATAACTTTCTCATTTTTCAAATTTTACGGTTTTAGACGATTAAAATTGGATAGTTTTATAACCTTGATAACTGTTTATTTTCCTTAATTTGATTCAATAATTGGAAATTTTACTCCTAGCTTCCTTATAATCTAAAATTTATTTATCTTTTATTAGTTTAAGAATGACATTTCAAGTATTTCGTTTCCAGTGATGTAGCATTCAATATTATTAGAACCAAAATCCCTTTTGAAAATAGTAATTATATGCGGAAAATACTCGTGAATACCTGAAAAAATTCATATTCAAAATTATTATAAATGAAGGTAAAAAAAAATGAAAAAACAATCTATTTCTTCTTTTCTTGCTGTTTTTTTTTTGATATCATTATTTGCTTTTCCAATGTTAAAATCGAATGATACAAAAATTTTAGAAAATGAATCGACTTTACCAAAAAAGACTGCAAGTAATGACGATTGGTTATCTGTTGAAGGAAATCGAATCGTCGACGCACAAGGGTTCCCAGTTTTATTATCTGGGATCAATTGGTTTGGGTTTGAAACAAGTAATCAAGGTTTTGATGGATTATGGGACACTAGACTTGATGATGCATTAGATCTAATAACAGATTTAGGATTTAATCTATTAAGAATACCCTTATGTGTTCAGCTTGTGAATGAATGGCGTACTGGAGGAACACCTCGATTGGTGAGTGTCAATAACTATATTAATCCTGAACTGGTGAATATTTTAAGTATCGATTTATTAGATATGGCGTTGGAATTTTGTAGTCAGAGAGGTTTAAAGGTTATGTTAGACATGCATCGAGTAGTTAGCTCCCATATGACAAATCTTTGGTATTATCAGGGTTATACTACTGAAGACTGGATCGAATGTTGGCGATGGTTAGCTGCTCGTTATGCTGGGGATGATACAATTATTGCAATGGATATTTTTAATGAACCTCATGGAGATGTTTTTAAAGAAGGGGATCTAGCTGCAAAATGGGATGGAACAACAGACTTAAATAATTGGAAATATGCGGCTGAACAATGTGCTGAAGTTATTCATTCAGAAAATCCTAATGTCTTAATAATGGTGGAAGGAATTCAAAGCACACCTAAGGCAGGATCGGATTATACATCAATAGATCCCGAAGATTATGATTCAACTTGGTGGGGCGGAAATTGTAGAGCTGCGAAAGATTTCCCCGTTAATTTAGGAATCAATCAAAATAAACTAGTATATTCACCTCATGAATATGGTCCAAGCGTTTTTGTTCAAGATTGGTTTTATCCTGGATTTAATAAGGATACACTTTATACTGATGTTTGGTATCCAAATTGGTATTATCTTGTTGAAGAAGGGACGAGTCCACTTTTAATAGGTGAATGGGGGGGTCATATCGAAGAAGATAATGGGATATGGATGACTGAATTTTCAGAATTCATGGATGAACAAAATATGCATCAAACATTCTGGTGCTTCAATCCTAACTCTGGAGATACGGGCGGAATTGTTGAAAATGATTGGCATACGGTCGAAACAGAAAAATATAATATGATAGAACGAGTATTATGGAAAGATAGTTTAGGTAGATATGTTTCTTTAGATCATGTTATAAATTTAGGAGCAAGTGGAACGAATATTGTCGATTATTATGCCAATGGAAACCCAGAACCAGTCCCTCCAGGAGACACTCCAGATGATACAACTCCACCTTCGATAAACCAACCTATTGATATTGACTATCAACTTGGAAATACTGGCAATTCTATTTCATGGACTGTGAGTGATGCTAATCCTGCAACATACACAATCACTCGAGATGGAGTATCAGTCGATTCTGGTTCATATTTATCAGGAAGTGTAATTTCAATTAATGTAGACGGATTAGAAGTAAATACCTATACGTATATAATTACTGCCCAAGATCAAGCAGGTAATCAAGCTTCCGATACAGTCCTCGTCATTGTTTCAGATATTGAGGATACAACACCACCCGAAATATCTCAACCAGCAGACATTACCTATAATAGTGGAGACATGGGTATCTCTTTAATTTGGACAATTATCGACGAAAGTCCTGCCACATATACAGTCACCCGCAATGGAGCTATTATTACAACAGGCACACATACACCACCTAGTACTATAGTTTCTATAAATATTGATGGGTTAACTGCGGGAGCACATACTTATGTCCTTACTGTTGTAGATCAAGGAGGTTATTCATCTTCAGATACTGCATTTGTAACCGTAACAAGTCCTATTGGCGGACAAGTCTCAATGGGAGATGTTTCTTCCCAACAAGTAGGAAATACTTTCACTGCGGATATATTTGTAAACACAGGAAATCAAAGATTGGCAGCTTATGGAATAATAATTAATTATGATCCTTCTATTGTGAAAATTGTAAGTATAGTAGCAAGTAGTACAGGATTTTTAGCCGCCGCCAATATTAATAACACAGACGGAACAGCGAATGTTGCAGGTTTTGAGGCAGCAGGAACAGATCCAAATGCAGCCTTAGATCTTTTAGTAATTACTTGGGAAGCCGTAGGAGAAGGGACCGCTATTATTGATATAGAAGTGGATTCCCTGGCCGATGAAGCAACCAATACAATAGGTACTCCTGTAGGAATTGATAATACAATAATAGTCACTTCATTTGCATTAGGCGATGTAAATCATGATAATGCAGTCACTATTGTGGATGCTTTATTAGTTGCCCAGTTTTATGTAGGTCAAGCAGTCAGTATTGATGAAAGTCTAGCAGACGTTAATGAAGATGGTTCAATAACAATAGTTGATGCGTTATTAATTGCCCAATATTATGTTGGAACCATTCCAACACTACCTCCCGCATAAAAACAAATTTTTTTTTTTCAAGGAATATTTTTATCGATAATGGATTTTGAGAAATTATTAGGATAAAAAATAATTTTAAAGAAAAATTTTATAAAAAAAAGAAATTATTTTGTAAAAATGAATTCTACTTGATGTTCTTTTCCATCAGTAAAATGAGGAAATAGATTATCTTGAACGATTTTTCCATCAAGAGTCATTTTTGGATGGGAAGTTTTCACACGATAAAATCCTTTAGGTTTTTCTATTTTAACTTTTAATGTTGCTTCTCCAGTATTTATAATATAAGATAAATGATGTTCATTTTCACGTAAAATAGGTGATAATCTTACGCCATGGGCGGTGAAATTAATTCCAAAAGCAGCTATTAATGATAGATTTAACCAAGTCGCAGTTCCACTTAAAATAGGCCCAATATTTTCTCCTGATTCACTATTATTATATTGTGTGCAAAACCGAGGATTGCCAGCAGTATTAAAAGGAGAATCCATAGTACGATAAGGTAACACAAGATCCATCATCCAATAGGCAGTTTCACTCATTCGATGAGCAAGTGTATCATTTTCGACTTGATTTGCAGCCTTCAATAAAGCGTCTGTGAACATCATACTGGCATGTTTAAATACTGCACCATTTTCACGATCTCCTGGAAAATAATGTCCAGTTGCAGTACCAAAAGCCACTCGTTCTAAATCAGTTGGAGTTATGAGTTTAAATCCAAAAGGAGTTTTTAAATGTTGATCCACCCGATCTAACATAATTTCCATTTGTTCTTCGGTTGCTATATCTGCTAAAATTGCCCAACTACAAGAATTTAACCAATATGAACCATTAATAGTTGAATCATTAGAAAAACCATCGTTATTAGCACCTAAATATTCAAATTCACCATTTTCAAACCGATTAAATAATACTCGGGCAAAATAATCCCTTTTCCAAGCATGTTTTTGAATTTTCTCTTTTAATTGATTTGATAATTCTTTCCACGCCTTGGCTTGAACTTCGTCCTTTCGTTCTTCTGCAAAGGATTGTGAAACTTTTATTGCAATCTGTAATAAACATGCATTCATCACACTTTCGGAATAATTACTTTCAAAGGGAACATCTTTTTTGTGACTTTGTTCAATTTGAGTATTATATGCTTGTTCTTTTGTAATTCCATCAATAGCATCATTATCCAATTTGAGACAATCATTCCAATCTGCTGTATCTAATAAAGGTAAGCCATGTTTTCCAATAGAAATTTGGGCAGAATAGCGGATGATTGCTTTAATTGTATTATATATGCTTCTGGTTTTTTTTTCATTAGTCCCAGCAATAAAACATTTTTCATTTAGAATGGAATAATCATTAGTTAAATTAATATATCGATCTATAGCCTGCAAAAGCCATAAAGCGTCATCAGAACATAAGCCTGGTTCTTTACCTGACCAAAAGAAATTATGATATGCAAAACCAAATTCAAATACATTATTAGCCCAAGTTTTTATCATTGTTTTTACAAAATCTGTTTTGCCCATAGCTACAAAATAATACATAGAAGCATATAGATCCTGAATTTCTCTAAATCCAATTTCTCGATACCCTTTTTGAGTTTGAGCAAAAGAACGTGACACAAAAGTTTGGTATTGAATTTGGAAAGGGAGATTCTGATTAAAATAGGCTTGGAAATTTTTATCTTCAGATTCTACTTGAATATATTTAGTATATTCTTTCTGAAATTCAATGACTTTTTTAAATTTTTCAGCAGTCTTTCCTTTTTGAGAATATAAAGAAATAAGGTTTCCAATCTCTTCTTCAAAATTTTTAATGAGATCAAAGTTTTTGTTGAGAGTTTTCGACACTAATCCAGTAAAATTATCGACAATTACAGTAGAATTTTTTTTTAGGATAATATTAGAAGCAACAGCAAAAAATCCAGGACCCTTGCGCTGCATTTTATTATTCAAATGTAATATATTTTGAGGTCTTTCTAAAGTTCCACTCCCAATGAAATCAAAATAATTAAAGCAAAATTCTGAAGGATAATTAACTTCATCATTCTGTTGAATTATGGTTGAATGAAAACGTTGTTCTTGTTTAGAAAAGATCGGATAATAATCCCAGCTGACTGCTTTAAGAGACCCATCATCATTTTGTAATATTTTTGATTGCATAATAACATTAGAATAGATTACATCTTCACTCAAAGCATGAGGAGATTCTGTCCCAAACATACCTGTGATAATAATTTTTAAATCTCGATCATTTTCTGTAAGATTGTTGACAATAATTTGCTGTGTTTCAGTTGCAATTGGCATTCCATCTTCTTGAGGAAGAATAAAAATGATTCGTTCAATTTCTAATCCACATTTGGTAATATAGTGGATTTTTGTATGATTTTGTGAATGAATACAGTATGATTTTGAAATATTATTATCTAAAGGATTTGCAGAATAGAAAATTTGTTTTCCATTTTCAAGAATATAAAATTGGCGATTTGCAGGAAATCCATTTTCTTCAGGTAACATATCCCATCTAGTCGCCAATACTTGGACAGCAGCATGCGATCGAAAACTTCCACGCCCTAATCTATCAACTACTCCTTTTGGAGTACTTTGAAGCGGCATCTCATTATCAATACGATTACCAATGATAAGATTGGCATAATAATGTGGTCCTGGTGAAGGTGTATCAAGATCGACAATTAATTCCCCATACTCATTTAGCAAACCACCCCAAGTTTGGACTTTTTGATATAATGAATTCAAAAATTCCTGTAGTTCAGTATTTAAAGGTTCTTCTGAAACCAAACCGTTAACATTTTGATATAAATGTGAAATTTTTCCATGATCTTGAAATTTAATTAAAATTGATATGTTTTTTTTAATATACGAATAAAAATTTTCATTTTTTATTAATTCCATGACAATGGGTACTTTTTTTGGAATACCACTAACAGCAATGATATAATTAAAAGTACTATCTTTAAATATTATGTCTAACTCAGTATCTTTGTCAATTTCATCAGAAAATAACTCTTTTGCTTTATTTTCTGGAGTGATTGGAATCTCACGCGTTACAATTTGTTTAGTCATAATTATCTCACTAAATTTTAATTCTCTACTTAAACTAGACAATCCTACATTATATTTGATCACAAATAAAGTAAAATTTCTTCATGAATACTATTGTGATTATATATTTATTCTAATTCTATAGATTCTATTAACAAAACAAATTATTTCCTGTATTTAGATTTTTTCCAATAATATAAAAATTTCTATGATTTTCATTTTTAGTTAATAAACTTTCATATCTAGATTGATAAGTACAAAATTCATTACTTTATTTGCTTTTTTAAGAAAAAATTTGAAGATGAATTGAGTTAGCTTAAGTTTTTATTTCGAAGAAGCAAAAGCAAAATATATCAAGGCAGGAAAAAGTAAAAAAAAAAAATTATCTCCAACCTCTGTCAATGTGTAACTCACCCTTATGAGCACTCCTTTATGAATCTCACGTTTAATTAACCCAGATTCTTCTAATTTTTTTAATCGAGATGATAATGAGCCTAGATTCAAATTTGAAAGCGCTTTTTTAATTTGATTATAAAATGGAAATTTAGTAGTACTGATAATGAAAAGAATTTTCATTGTATGTTTTCCTTGGATGGCTTCAAATCCTTGTAACATTAAATCAATTTCTTGTTGAGTACTATCTGACTTAAATTTTTCAAGTCATTCTGAGATAGATATATTTTCTTTGGAAAGAGGTAAATCAAACCCTTTTTTAACTGAATCATAAAGTTGTGGAATTATCTCAGATAATTCCATCCAATTCTTTTTTTCCTTATAAAAATCGAGTTTTTTTTGATTATTCCTCATATTTTGAATCTTCCTATTGCAAATATAAATTTTTATATCTGATTGGAAAAAACATACTTTTAGATTTAAATAACAAAAATTAATCTACTATCATAGGGTGTTTTTTTTTTTGATATAAGTATATTTTTTATCTCGATAAAAAAGTCTCATAAATATAAATCAATGAAAAATAAGCCAGATAAAGCAATGAGTAACATATCATTTCGGATAATGTGTTTCTTTTTACGCCGTATGAATTCTAAAGCTAAAATTGATAGAAAATTAGATTTGATTCCCATTAATAAAGGGGATATTATAGTAGATTATGGATGCGCATCTGGACATTATTCTATTATTGCTGCAAAAAAGGTTGGAAAAAATGGTAAAGTCTATGCGGTAGATATTCACCCTCTCTCTGCAAAATATGTAAGAAATGCTGCAAAAAAGGATAATTTGGATAATTTATCGAATATTGAACCAATATGTACTTCAAAAAGTACAGGAATATCACCTAATTCAGTAGATAAGGTAATATTATTTGATGTTTTCCAAATGTTTAAAGATCCCAACCCAATATTAAAAGAATTACATTCAATTCTTAAAAAAGAAGGCAAATTAGCTGTTGAACTGGATCATTCTATGAGTATTGAAGAAACCATTAAAAAAATTGAAGCAACTAAACTATTTAAATTAAAAATCAAAATAGATAAATTAGCCTTGATGAATAAATTATAATTTTTTTTTTCCTATCACTTTTCATAATTATATTTAGCTCTTTTCCAAGCACTCATACCTCCACGAACTGACCGGATATATTCAAAACCTGCATCTTTTAGAACTCTTCCAGCCATATAAGATCTACTTCCAATGTGACAAATAATAATAATTTCTTTTTGTTTATAAGATTCTAATGACTTAATTGCAGCTTTAAATTTCCCTAAAGAAATCAATTTTGCTTCCTTTAAATGGCCACTTTTCCATTCATACTTTTCTCTTACATCAATTATAATTGCTGGAGGATTATCTGACTGAAGTTCACCATATAATTCATTGACAGAGATTTCTGACAATATAGGCAATCCAACAGGTCTTAACGATTCCTTAACAAATCCCTTATTCTCTGGTTGATCACAAGGAGGCATATCATCTTCACAAAAATCCGAATTCTTGAAAATTGTTGCAGAGAGAATGTTATTTTCCTTTTTTAGAGATATTAATTCAATATTATTATTCAATTCAATATATGTTTTTAAGGTAGAAGTAAAACTTGGATCTGTTGCAGATATTTGTAAAAATTGCTGATTTGGCAATTCTTTTAAACCTTTAATCATTGAATTTAAAGGTCCAGGGCAAGATATCCCACAAGCATTAATAATTTTCAACGATTTTTGTCCTGTAATATCATCTACTGGACGACCTAGTCTTTGTTCGATAATTTTACTTTGAGGACTGAATTTTAATGGTTCGAATTCTTCTACTTTCATTGTAGCATATTGATATGTTTTAAAACCTCCTGAAAGATTGAAAATTTGGCTAAAACCAGATTGAATTAATGTACGATAGGCCAAATACCCTCGAAATCCAACTTGGCAATATAAATAGATTGGTTTATCTTTAGATAATTTATCAAGATGTCTTCTCAATTCAAGATCAGAAATATTTATTGCCCCTTCAATGTGCTCTACATCATATTCTTCTTTTGTTCTCACATCTAAAATAACACTTTTTTTGCTTTTAATTTCTTCAATCTGATTCCAATGCCATATTTTGACTTTATTTGTTAGTATATTTGCTGCAATAAAACCTAACATATTTACAGGATCTTTTGCTGAACCATAGGGAGGAGCATATGCAAGTTCTAATTTTTCCAAGTCAAAAACAGTTCCCTTAAATTTCATAGTAGTAGAAATGATATCAATACGTTTTTCAGTTCCTTCCCCACCAACAGCCTGCACTCCATAAATTTTCCCATTAGCTGGATCGAATAATAATTTCATCGATATCGAAGTTGCAAGAGGATAATATCCTGCATGGTTATTTGGATGAGCATAAATTTTTTCATATTTAATTCCAGATTTAATCAGGGCTCTTTCATTCATACCTGAAGTAGATATCGTAAGTCCGAATAATTTTAGAACTGAAGTCCCCAGTACCCCTTCGAATTGGGAATTAATGCCAGAAATATTATCTGCAGCAACTCTTCCCTGTCGATTTGCAATTCCAGCTAATGGAATTGCCATCATTTCTTGGGTAATAAAATTTTTTACAATTACTGCATCTCCAACAGCATAAATATCTGAATTTGAAGTTTTCATTTGATTATTTACAATTATATGTCCAGTAGGATTGAGTTTTAAACCTGCTTGTTGGGCTAGTTCGGTTTCAGGACGAACTCCTGCAGCCAATATAATTAATTCTGCTTCAACCTGTGTTCCACTTTTTAAGTGAATTAAAATTTTAGAATCCTTTTTTGTAATATTCTCGATTACTTCTTTAAGATGTAACTTTATGCCTTGAAGTCCCATTTCTTGATGTGCAATTTGTGCCATTTCAAAATCAAGTTGAGGTAAGATCTGGGGAGTCATTTCGATTATTTCGATCTTTAATCCTTTATGATGAAGATTCTCTGCCATTTCTATTCCAATAAACCCCCCTCCTATAATAACTGCTTTTGAAATTTGTTGTCCTTCAATAAACAATTTAATTATTTCAATATCGGGAATATCACGTACAGTAAAGAATGGAACGG
>CAYPTZ010000082.1:0-9689 GCA_964413395.1 uncultured archaeon
TAATTAATGCGGATGATGCCATGCCCAATGGTGGTGTTATAGAAATTTCTACAAGAACAATAATTATAGATAAAGATAATGAATTAGAATTGGATCCTGGAAAATTTATTCTCTTAAGTGTCAAAGACCAAGGTAATGGAATTTCAATAGATATACAAAAACAAATATTTAATTTGTTTTTCACTACAAAATCTAATGGTAGTGGGATAGGATTATCTGTTTCAGCATCAATTGCAAAAAATCATCGAGGAACCATTGATTTTGAGTCTATTTCGGGAGAAGGAAGTACTTTCTATTTATATTTACCAATAATAGGGTAAATCCTCTTCCAATCTATTACAAAGAATTTTTCTTTTTTATATCTTTTCATTATTCTATGGTGCAAATTGGAAAAGATCGCTTTTTTACTATGGCAGAAACTTTTGATAAAATGGTACAAACACTAGTTCCTCAATATGATTTCATGCAAAATGAAGTTTTTAGATTGGTTAATTTTGATAAGAATGATCATGTAATTCTCATCGATTTAGGTGCTGGAAGTGGAATATTTATTGAAAAATTCTTGAAAAGATATCCAAATGCTTCAGCATATTGGGTTGATTATTCAGAAGATTTCTTGGAAATTGCGAAAATTCGTCTTGAGCCCTATAAAGAAAGAGTTAAATTTATTATTTCAAAATTTGAAGATAAATGGGAAAATCAAATCTCTGAAATTCCTGATATCATCTTTTCAATGGCTGCTATTCATCATTTAGAACCTCAAGAAAAAAATGACTTATATAAAAAAAGTTATGAATTACTGAAACAAGGAGGTTGGTTTTTGAATGTAGATGAAACTAAAACTATTTTTGAGACTGCTTATCTTGAAAGTTTAAAATTTTGGGCTAAATTTGTCAAGGATCAAGGTAAAATAATATCAATATCTGAGCAAAAATATTATGATAAATGGAATTTTCATTTTGAGAATTGGAAAAAACGAAATGTTGATAATATTCACATTCCCAAAATTAAAGGAGACGATATGCATGAACCATTTTTAGACCAAGTACGTCACCTTCAACAAATCGGGTTTAAAAATGCAGATGTATTTATAAAATATCATTTATGGGCTATGATGGGTGGTAAAAAATAATCTATAATGATTTTTCATTTTTCTGAAAATTTCTTCAAAATAATTCAAGCAAAAATATCCTCTACCTTTTTTTTTATAAACCATTCTTTTATCCAAATTTTTGATGAATTTTGAGGTTTACTTATATAATTTGATTCAAGGCATGATTTTGGAACCCATATTTTGTTATGTCCTAATATTTGAAATGAAATTGCTTTATCTCTTTCACTGGTAATTGATCCTGGAACTAATACAAAATCATTCTTTTTTTCTAAAGTATTATACCATAATATCCCTGAGAAATAGTTTTCATTTGAGTTATCTATTAACTTAGAAAATTCATTCTCGTTATTTTTCTCTTTAGTTTTTATCATATCAATACTTTGGTTATTAATTTTTTCTGTAACATTATGATTTTCTAAAGAAATAATATCATTATTCTCTTTCTTACTCAAAATTTCTTTTTTCTTTATAAAATTATTAGATTTCTGATAAGAACTAGTTGCATTTTCGATTTTTTCTTGATAAATATGAATAAGAAGATCATAAAATAATTTCGATTCTGGATATTTTAGTAGTTTACCATAATCTGCAATTTTAATATTCACCATTCCCGAATTATTTTGCACAAATATTGATGTTGTTTCGTTGTTAAATCGATGCACTGTTGACCATTTAGCATTTTCTTTCCCAACTACATTAATTAGCTGAATTATTTCCAATAAGTTTAATTTGATATTTTTTCCTTCTTTTTTTGATGGTTTTTCCCAAGATCCATTTGATTTGATTTTTAAAAATTGTAAATATATACTTGGTTCATTCAAATTTGAAGAATCTAATATTAATCCTGTTTTTTGCCCAAAAAAAGAATAAGAATGATGGTCCATAGTTTTTTTATTAGCAAATTATATAAAAGATACGAAAAAAATGACTTTGTTGTTAGCTTTGTTTTTAGGATTCCTTATTTTTTTCTATATATTCAGCATAATATTTATTTAAACATCCTGGGCAAATACCATGAGAATGATGTCCTTTGAATTTAGGTAAATTTCCCGCTTTTGCAGAAAACCACAAATGATGTTTTTTAATTTTTTGACAATGGCAACAGATTGTTAATATTGCTGAATTTTTAAAATTACTTATAATATTTTCAGATTTAAGCATATAATTTTGATAAAAAAAAAATATTTAAAGTAGGATATTTTTCCATATTTCATAATTATTTATTTCTTCTCTGCTATTAAGAAAATACGATGAAACATTAATTCCCGTTTTCCATTAACACTACATTGATCTTGGAATGATTTCTTAACAATTATTTCAAAATTTTCAACAAATTTTACTGGTAATGGGATGTCATAAAAAGCTTGATTTAAGTATCCTGCAATGGCACCAGAAGAAAAGATTGAATAAATTTCTTCAGCAGTTTTTATGGTTTTGAATTCAATAATTTCTGATGAAATCACTCTAAAATGACATTTTTCAAATAATTGTGTATATTCATCGGCTGTTTCTAACCAAAACCATGGATTTTTGAAATGAGCAAAAATATCTTTTGTTCGTTTATCATTCTTCACTTTCTCAATTGCTTTTATAAACATAGGACAATAATTATTTTTTGCAGGATTTTGAATTCCAACCTTTCCTCCAGATCGAAGAGCATAATAAAAATTAAGTATTGCTTTTTCTGGCTTTTTGAACCACATTAAAGCAGAACTGACAAAAACAATATCAAATTCATTGGTATTATTTATATCTTCGGCGAGTTGAACTTTAAATTCAATTTCATCTTGGGCATATTTTTTGTTTGCTTCTATAATCATACCCTCAGATGAATCAATGGCAAGAATTTTTCCTTGGGTTAAACCACGTAGATTTTTTGAAAGATGTCCTGGGCCGCATCCCACATCCAAGATATTATCATCATTTTTAATCTTCAACAATTTGATAAGTTGATCAGCATTACTTTTTTGGACATTGGCAGTTTTTTGATAATTTTGTGCAATGTTTGAGAAGTTAAATTTAGACATTTTATTTATCTATTTTATTTATCTATTTTATTGTTTTATCCTCTAAAATATATTCCATTTCGCCAGTTATAAATGTAAACCCAATTTTTTTATATAATTCTTCTCCCATCTCTGTAGAATTCAATGTTATTTTTTTAATTCCTAATTTTTTGACACTATCAATCAATTTCATCATTATAATTGTAGCATAACCTCGACCTCTCCATTCAGGAACGGTATATATATTCATGATATATGCTTCTTTCCCTGTTAAATTGTCACCCTTAGGAGGTTTTGAAATGAAAATCATCCCACAGGTTGAAATGATTTTGCTTTCTCCTTTAATTATATATGCAATAAATGTTCCATCTTTAATTCGAGGTGTTAAGTATTCTCGTAAATTTTTCTCAAGAAATTTTTCTTGATCAGGTTCTGTAACATTTTTTAATTCCTTTAAGAATTGAATTCTAAGGTCAATCAACTCTTCAATATTTTCCTCTTCTGCTAATAATATCTCATATTCCATAAATTAAATAAGAAATATTTTGGTAAAAATATGTTTTTTCAATTATGTTGTATATAAAAATAAAATTTAATAAAAAAAAATTTATAAAAAAAAATCTTACTCATAATTACCCTCGCTGACGGAATAGATACCCACTCATCCCTTCGGGATTCGCCTTAAAAGGAGGATCCACTACAAATTGGATATGATCAATGGTGGACCGGTGGAAATGTGGAACCTTTTACATCCTAAAAGTCCTCAAATTTAGCCCGTTTTTTTTCCCTATCTTTATACCCTTTTGGAAAAAAACCCTCTTAAAATCGCATCTTTGCAAAAGTTTGATACTAATCCGATTCAACGGCTCCCTCCTCAAAAAATCCCTCAAAAGGATCAAAAAATCGTAAAATATCTCAAAAGGATCCTCCCTCCAAGAAACTCCATAACCAACAAGCCAAAATGAGTGGGTTAAGCCACTCGATTTAGGCTCTATCCTTGATCCAAATATCAATAGTTAGTTAATTTCTTCTATTGTCCACCTACTCACTGAAGAGTCTTATGTTTCACTATAATTTAGTAAAAAATCTTTTTGTATTGATTTAATGTGAGAAAATAAGGAAAAAAGTTTACTATGTTATAGTAGAAAGTCGGTTTGTATGATTTGATAAGAGAAATAACGAAAAAAGGTTACTTTATTATAGTAAACTGGGATTATCCAATAGGTTCTGTGAGAAAGGCTAACGTATCTCTGTCAGATTTTCATGACTATGTCTGTTCTAATTCTTTTGTCAATATTTGTTTTTGTCCAGGTCGAATGTAGCCCAAATAAGTGAAAAAGGCACCAATAATAGTAGATGAGAACCCAAAAAAGTAAAAAATAGTGTATCCAGTTGAATCAAAAGCCACTATCATTATCCTATCTAATAAGAACCATAAAAAAGTTAAAATAAAACACATTGCCATTATTGCTAATGATAATGATGCATTTCTATAGACCGATTCATGTAGATTTTTGCGAATTTTTAAAGAAGCCATTATAAAAGGTACATATACTAATAGCATCAATAAAAATACTAAAGCAAATGTTATTAAATCAAATATCGGTTTTTCTTGATCCACAAAGATAAGCGAAAAAATTATTGTGATTAAACTAAATATAATTGCAATCCAATATTCTGCTTTATTTCTTCGTTCTTCGAAAATTTTTGCTTTCAATATATAATTTAAAAATGCCGCTATACTTATTAAAGCAAAACTAATACGGAACGGTATGATTCTCGATAATATCCAGAAACTCGAAATATTTGGATCAACCTCTTCAAATGTAGGAGATTCTAATAGTAAAACAGATAATTTAGCGATTGCAGAAAAGAAAACTGAAAGACTAAAGCATAAAAAAATATAAAACATTAATCGTGTATGGACTGTTTTTCTTTGATTATAATGCTTTAAAATTAATCCCAATAACACCCAGAACAGCAATGTAATGATAACTTCAAATATGAAGCCAATAAAAATAATTTCAAATTCACCAGTAATATCCATAACTGATCAAATTTTTTTTTACGGAAAAACATTTGTATGGTTTTTTTTCAATCCTCTCAAATTTCTTTACCTTCAAGATTCGCTCATCATCATGAGTTTGATTTTAAATACTTGAGATTTATATATACTTTAATATTTTGAATAAAATCGTAATCATACGTAGAAAGTTAGTGAAATGAAAAGCACACAAAAATGCATCGGTGAATGCCCCTCATGTGGTGATGAATTATATATTTTTAAAACTAGAAATTACAAACGCTTAGTAAAATGCATAAATGAAACATGTCCAGAACAATTTGCCTATGGAATTCCAAAAAAGGGAAAAATTGAGATCACTGGAATCCAATGTCCAAAATTTAAATTGCCTTTGTTAGCCGTCATCCCAATTAATTTCATTGCTAAAGGAAAGTTCCGTCCACAAGAAAAACACGTCTTTTTTTGGACAAAAAGTCCTTGTTTTACTTGTTCTTCTCGTTCAACTTGTTCAGAATTAAATGAAGCTATTGACGATTATGAAAATTAATATCTGAACTGTATTTATCTCAAAATTATATTTGATTTTTGAAAATTAGAAATTTTTTTATTAGAATACCACACCATTTCTACTATACACATTTATCAATTATCTGGTAAAAAAAAAATGCCCCAAACCATTTCACAGTTAAGTAAAGCCCAAACCAAAAATGACACTTATTTTTGTGAAGAAAATCATCATAAATTTTTAGTTGATTATCAAACTGGAGAAATTGTTTGTGTAAATTGTGGATTTGTGAAAAATAATCTTCTTCTTGATCCAAAAACTGATCATTTTTCACCAGTTCAAAAAAGTCAAAATAAATCAATAAAAAATAAAACCCCCTCCAATCCCTTCAATCCAAAAAATAATAAAAAACTCTATTTTGCTCAAAAAAATTTAACACATGGTTGGAAGAATTTCAAACAAGATTTAGATGTAATTCATTATTTGTGTGAAAAAAATGAGATCCCTAATGATTTAAAAAATCGGGCAAAGTTATTGCTGAATAATTTTCAAAACAAAAATGTATCGACAAAAAAGGATCAAATTATTTCTGCTTTAGCCTGTTTATATTATGAAATCCAAATGTCTTCCAAACCGATACAAATTTCTACCCTCATTCAAGATATTGAATTTGGTTACAAATCAATAATTAATTTTTCCCTTCTGCAATCCTATTATTACCAAATTTGTTCCACATTAGAACTTCAACCTCCTGCGAAAAATCCTACAATTTATATCCCTTATATTATATCCAAATATAATCTTAAAATTCAAGTTGAACACTTAAGTACACAAATTGCCAAACAAATCTGTAAAAAATTTTGTTGTGATGGAAAGAAACCCCTTTTAATTTCAGCAAGTATTGTTTATTTAGCAAGTTATTTGATTCAACCAATTTTAAATCTTCAGGATGTATCAAAAAATCTTCATTTAAAAAGTCAAAATATCCTTGATTATTCTCGTCAGTTTTATGGAATAATTAACGAAAACCTGATGCAAAAGCAAAATGACAAAAATCTATCTGATATAGAAAAAACTATGCTTGCTCGTTTTCAATATTTTTGATGAAAGACCAAATTTTTTGTTAATTTGGTAGAAATAAAAGGGTAAAAATTAGGGATATTTTTCAAAGATTTTTCTTCCTTTTGTTTGAATGATTTTCATTATTTTTTTGCGGGCAGTAACTCCAACAAATTGAGAAAAATCTGAATTTCTCAGTTCACTTTCGACATGGGCGATTAAAATTTCACAAGTTTTGGCAGTGAAAGCCGTCTCTTTGGGGGAGTATGTTTGGTTTCAATTTTTAAAAAATATTTGATAATTTGAATCACCAAATGAATATGCAATATAAATTTCAATATCATTGATATTAGCTCGATATCTCAAAAATTTTCCTTCATCATCTAAACAATTCATTTGCTCTTTGATCTTTTTAAGTGTTACATCATCACATGAATGGGTTTCATTAAAATTATCAATTAAAGATTTCATTATTTTTCACTTTAATGTAATAATTTTTATGAAAATATCCCTAAATTTCTACTAATTTGATAATTAAATCTAAAAAATGAAATAATATTTGATTACTGTTCTTCAAAAAACCAATTGAAAATTCCATTAATGAGTTTTCGGTTATCTTTCGCAATATATCCACATGATGGATCTTTTAATAAGATTTTTGAAGTACCTAAAACAACAACCTTTCCTTTAAAATATTCATTTGCGATCATTATTGGTGATACAAGGGGTAATTTTTTCTTCTTTTGATTTAAATACGAATGATAATATGTATCTTGACTTGTTTGTACTGCTGTAGACACTTCCATGTCTTCAGCCATTGAAAAATACGTTGCCTTTCCAAATATTAACTGATCTCCTTTCTTAAAATTATGAAAAATGGGATGGTCTGGAAATTCATCTATTAAAAGATTCCATTTTTTTTTAAAATAGTTTTCAGGGTGTGTATGATATAAGAGTGAATAATGATATTGAACGATCCCAGTTAATTGATAAAAAGATCTTAATGATCCTAATTTATGCTCAAAATTATAGTCCCCTCTTGCACTAGATGTGATCAACAAATTTCCCCCTTTTTTTACAAATCCTTTAATATTTTTTAATTCTTGTGGAGAAAATAATTCTTTTTTATTACTAATCGGTGTTGGTTGGCCTAAAATTAGTACATCATAATCATATAATGACTTTAAATCAAGAAGATCATCTGATGGATCATTAAATTGAAACAAACATTCATGAGTTTCTAATATTTTTTCTGGAAATGAAGTGATTTTTTCGTTATGGGATAAATCAATCAGAACTTTTTTCATTGTCATTGTTAATTAACATATTGTAGAATTAAAAAATTGCTTTTTAGCGATGTACTTCAAATTAGATGTAATTCCCAAAGTAAATTAAATAATATAAATGAAGCGATCATATTTTTCTAACTATAGAATAATAGTAAATATCCTATCTTACAAAATAATTTCGTGCTAGTTAATATTTCAGGAATTATTAATGCTCTTCCATTAGATTCTTCTGACTTATAAATGATAAATATGATATAATAACAAAAATTGTAATTAAATTCTACAGTTTATTAGATTTAAATTGAATGAACATTGCATTATCCATCATAATCTCAATATTAGCTATATTAAATTTCCTAATCTCTTTAGGATCAGCTTATTTTAGAATAAATAAATAAAATATATTAAAAAAACCTATCTTTAGTTGTATATAACTTTGCGAAAATGTAATTATTATCTTAAATAATTGAAATATCTATCATCAAATGATTCTTTCTTTTTTTCGGTGAATTTGTTTTTTGTGATCTATTTTTTATTTGATCAAGATTAATTTTTATCTAAAATTTCCTTAGCTCTTGGATTTTGTTGGGCAATTTTTCGAATATCTGCTTTTTCATCATTCAAAGCTAAAATAAATTCCTTATAGTTAGCGGCTTCAGGTTTCCTTAACATAATTCTTTTATTTCTAGCAAATTCATTAGGAAAAAGTGTATTAAATTCGTTTGGGTACTTCTCTTTCGCTTTACTATTCCATGTTATAGCTCTCCTGACATCCCAATTGTGATCTTGGAATAATTCTTTAAATTCTTTGTATTGGGTAGCTTCAGGATTTGCTGCTACCTTCTCCCTAATACACTTATCATCATCTTGGAATAATTGTTTGTATTCAGTAAATTGGATTGCTTTACGATTTCCTGCAACGTTCCTCTTTACATTCCAATTTTCATCTTGAAATAATTCTTTAAATTCTCTGTATTGTGTAGCTTCAGGATTTGCTGCAACATTCTCTATAACATTCTTATCTCTATCTCTGAATAATTCTAGGTATTCTTTTAATTGGGCGGCTTTCGAATTAGCTGCAACATTCGCGCGAACTTGGGTATCATCATCTCTAAATAATAACAAATATTCCTTAAGTTGGGTAGCTTCAGGATTTCTTGCAACATTCTTCCTAACTAAATCATCTTTATCTCGGAATAATTGTATATATTCGCTAAATTGGGTGGCTTTAAGATTTCTTGCAACATTCTTCCTAACTAAATTATCTTTATCGTTGAATAATTGTATATATTCTTTAAATCGGGTGGCTTCCGGATTAACTGCAACCTTTCCTCTAACATCCATATCTCCATCTTTAAAAAATTGTAAATAGTCTTTAAATTGGGTAGCTTCAGGATTTGCTGCAACATTCTCTCTAACACTCTTTTTCTTATCTCTGAATAATTTTAGGTATTCTTTAAATCGGGTGGCTTCCGGATTAGCTGCAAGATTCAATCTAACATACGTATCATCATCTCTGAATAATTGTATAAATTCTTTAAATCGGACTGCTTCCGGATTTACTGCAACTGACCCTCTAACTCGTAAATTTTTATTTTTAAAAAACCTTTTATATTCTTTATATTGAGTAGCTTCTGGATTTGCAGCAATTTTATACATATCTTCCCCTAATGTTAATGGAATCAAATTTTTA
>CAYPTZ010000083.1:0-9674 GCA_964413395.1 uncultured archaeon
GGATATAATGTGCTAATTCTTTTGTGTTTAAAGGCTGAAGTTTTTCCAATAAACTTAAAACACTATCTTTAATTTCTGCTTGTTTAACTAAATCTAAATCACCATTATTTGGTAAAGTTTTATGAAGTGTATTATATTTATTCATTTCTTCATTTATAGACTTTTGAATCTGCATTTTCATTAATTCAAGTTTGGAATCTGGAGTTGGATTATTTAATTGCTTAAATTTAAGTCGATAATCCTGAACTGCGTTTCTTATCATTTGGGATGTGGTCGAATAAAGAGTATTTTTAGCAAAATCATCCCATTCTTCCTTTAATCTTTGAGGTAGAGTGTAACTGACTCTAATCATTTTTTCATTAGGTTTTGGTTTAGGCAAAGTAATCAGCAAATAATAAATGTTATACCACGTATAATAATTTAATGTATTTAGTATATATTTTATATAATAATATTTGGATAACATCAAGGTGAAGTTAAAGCTGATATTGGTGAAATAATATATTTTTAGCATATAACATGCAATTAATGTTAGCGTGATGGTGAATGATTGCTTCAGAATATATTTTAGTTTCAGATAAAGCATTGCAAAATTATGTTAAAGCAACAGAACTAAATATTCGGAGTAAAACAGCCTCAGAATCATCGTATTATTCAGATTTCAAACGTTTTTTAGAGGAGATTTTTCCACCAAAAAAAGGATATCTTATTCAAATTGAATCAAAGCAAAGAAATCATAATAAACCAGATATTACTGTTAAGTATAATAATGTTATTTTATTTAATATTGAAGCAAAAAAACCAAATACACCTATTGAAGCAATAATTAAATCAAAGGATAATCAACGGTTAAATGATCAGATTTATCGGTATCGAAAAGAAGGAGAACAATTATTAATCACCGATTTTTTAAATGTATGGCTAATTGACTCAGAAATCTCAAATAAACCAGATATAGAACAGAAGTTTAGATTCAAATGTAATCTTATTGAAGAAAAAAACAATAAATTTCATGCATCAACAGAAGCAGTTAATAATCTTCAATATTTACTCTCAGAAACATGTGAAAAACGATTAAATACCATATCAAATATCAAATCTTTAATTGAACCTTTATCAATTACTGCCAAAATCATTAAAAAAAAGGCCATTTATTTATTGAATTCAACAACTAATGAATTAAATGGAGATCAAAGAATTGGGTATAATTATTTAAAGAAGATTTTGGATGATTTCAAAAAATCCATTTTTAAAGAGGAAACTGAGGACATAAATAATCTATTTTCCGATTTATATGCTCAAACTATGGTTTATGGAGCATTTTCTGCATGGATTAAATTTTGTCAGAGAGGAAATAAACCAATAGATTATACTATTAAATGTATTGGAGATTATCTTCCATTTGGTAGCTTTTTACGTGATCTCTTTTTAGATTTGAAGAATAAAACCCCTCATGAATTTAAATCAGTATTTCATGAGATGGAAATAAAATTTCAACAAACTCAATATATAAGTATAATAAAGAACACAGAAACAATGATTACTACATTTTATAGTGATTTTCTTCAACTATATGATCCAATCACCGCCAAAGAACGGGGAGTAGTGTATACACCTCATGAAATTGTGGAATTTATGGTAGATGGAATAGATTTCATGATAAAAAGGTGGTTAAATATAAAAAATGGAATAATTGCAGAAAAAAAGGACCTATACATAAAAAAGCAAAGTTCCAATAATGCATCTCTGAAACAAACAAAAATATTTAAAAAACCAATAAAAAAAAAAATTGATCGAATTCGCTTTTTAGATCCTGCTGCAGGTACCAATGCATTTGCATGTGGTTTATTACATAAAGCTAAGGAAAAATTCAATCAAAAATATGACAATAATTTTACTTTAGCACAGGGGGCTTTCAAGAATTGGGTTATAAATGAATTTATTGAAAATATGTATTCATTTGAAATATTAATGGCACCTTATGTCTTAGGAAATATTCGAACATTCATAACTCTCGAAGAATTGGGATTACAACTAAATGTTGAAAATTATCATCTAAATTCATACTTAATGAATACATTAATGACACCACCTATGCAAAAGATAGATCAATGGATGTTTAATAATCAAGAAATTGGTCGAGAAATCAAGGAAGCTTTAAAAATCAGACAAAAAAGAGAGATTTTTGTAATAATGGGAAATCCTCCTTATAATTTAAGTAGTCAAAATAATTGTTTATGGATTAACGATAAAATTCAAGATTATAAAAAAGATCTTCCTGAAAAAAATAAGAAAATACTTTCAGACGATTATGTAAAATTTATTAGGTTTGCCCAATGGAAAATTGAACAAGTAGGAACAGGAATCGTTGCCTTTATTACAAACAATCGGTATTTGGAAGGACAAATGTTCTCAATTATGAGAAAATCTCTTCGAAAAACCTTTGATCATATCTACATTGTAAATTTACATGGTGATATGAGAAAAAAAGAGAGCGGCAATCCTTTTGATATTAGAGTTGGAGTTTCAATAATTTTTATGGTAAGGATTGATAATAATCTCAATAAAAATGCTGCAATACACTACATGAATCTCCCTGAAAATTCGAAAGAAGAAAAATTTAGTAAATTAAAGTTAGGATTTCAAGAAAATCAATTTATTCTTTTACCAGAAACACCAAAAAATTTTTTTATCCAAATGGATACAACTTTATTGACTCGATATGAAGAATTCATCCCTATCAACCTATTATTTCAATCACAACCTACAAGTGGAATAATGATTGGTCGTGAGCACCTTCTAGTAGATACCGATGAATCAAATTTGAAAGAAAATTTGCATCTCTTTTTTAATGGAAAATATGACAAATTATCATCATTGAAAATTAATATTAATGATTCAAAATCATGGAAGAAACAGAGTGTATTATCCAAAACAAATTTCAACACAACAATAAATTCAATCACCGAAATACAATATCGAGGAATGGATTATCGGCATATCGCATATGATTACAACATCGTAGAAGGACATAGAAGAGGATATATTGATCAAATTTCATCAGATAATCCAGCAATAACTATTACAAAATCTTCTCGAAAATCAAAATTTTGTACTGCTTTTATCAGTAATCGCATTATTGAAAAATGTTACATGTCAATCACAGACACTGCTTACGCATTCTTATTAAAGAAAGATAATAAATCAAACATCTTCAAACCAATATTACCTTTTTCAATTACAGATGAGGAAGTATTTTACTATATATATGCAATATTGTTTTCACCCACATATATAAACCGTTATGATGATTTTTTAAGAAGATCTTATCCCAGAATTCCCTTCTCAATTGATGAAGGAGATTTTAAAAATATGAGTGATTTAGGCCACGATTTAGCGAATATTCACCTTCTAAATATAGAAATATCACCTAAATTACAGACAGCAGATATTAATTCAGAGAGATGGATTATAAATGACTTCTGGTATTCTGAATCAGAAAAAACACTCTATTTCAATAAATCAAATAAATCAGATTCAAAAAAAATACCTTGGATCAAAGGTATCTCTAAGGCCATGTGGGATTTTTCAATTGGTACTATCCTTCAAATTTCCCAATTTTTAAAATCTCGAAAATATTCCCCAAATCGTAAATGGAATTCTTTACAAAGAGGATTGTCTCATAAAGAATTACTCATTTTATTAAAAATTTGTTCTGCAGCAGATTTATCATTACAGAAAATTGAACTTATTGATGTGTTATACAAAAAAATTGACTTTATTGAAAATAATTAATATCATAACTCTTTATAAAGTAATCTACTGGTGGGTTTATATTTAAAAATTCATTTTATATATTGATTAAATAATGGATGCTGTTGTTGAATCAATATTACCCGATTTGATTGAATATTCCAAAAAATTTATAGATTTATCGGATGATATTCATGGATTAGGCCACATACATCGAGTTATTTCAAATGCAAAGAAGATACATGCAATTGAAGGCGGTAATTGGCCATTAATCACCTCTCTTGTTTGGTTACATGATATAGGAAGAATATTTGAGAAAAGCAGCAAAAAACACCATGCTATAATCTCAAATGCCCTCGCAATTGAATTTCTTTCATCTAAAATTGATCAAGAAATGATTGATCAAATTTCCCATGGAATTTTAGCTCATTCTTTTTCAAATGGGCAAGAAGCTAAGACCTTAGAAGCGAAAATTCTCTCTGATGCAGACAAACTTGATGCCTTAGGCTATATTGGAATTTATCGTGAATGTGCCTATCAAGCTAAATTAAACTTAGGAATCAATGCCGTTATCCAACATAGTGATACAAAATTATTGAAGTTACTTGATAAGATATATTTACCCTATAGTAAAAAATTGGCAAAAAAACGAATCAACATTATAAAATGGTTTAGGAATGGTCTTTTTGATGAACTAAATTGACTTCGCTACTATATTCCATTTTTTCTACAATTGATTTTTGTTCCATTCTATAATTTTAATCATTGCTTCTACATCTGCCATAATATAAGGTATTAAATCTTCTAAAAATGAATCACAAAAAATGCATTTCTTATTTTGTTTTAATTCTATTAATCATTAAATGCTCTTCAACATCTTTCAATGCATAATTGGAGAAGTGAATTATTTGTTTTACTAATGCTTTTAAATCTAAGATATCTCTACTTAATTCATAATGAGACAAAATTCGGTTGTCATAATCAGACCATACATACTTTGCCTTTTTCGGGAATTTATTCAGGTATTATTTAAAATCTTGAATCATTTTTGGACCGTTTTAAATTTCCTAATATCCCAAGATTGTCGTTCATTAGTGTCATAATGAGTAATGCAAATCGAGGCAACAAATGGATCCATAATATACCCTCCATTAATTCTATCAGCCTCGAATGTAGCAAAACTCTCGGTTTCAATATCTATCAATATTGATTCAGGAATAAACTTTGAAATCAATTCAGGATTAGTGATTAGGAAGGAAAATTTTTCATTTTTCATTTTTCTTTTTTCTTTTAAGATATTTTATAAATAATTCCAAATTGGCTGAAGTTTTTAAATTTTTAATTTTAGCTTTTATCAATTCTAACATTTTATTTGTTTGCTTTATCCAGTTTTATTGTGGAAAATTGATATTTACTAAGTACAGATTTACATGGGCGTCCTTTGTATAAATATTTAATGAAAGAGAATAAACGGGATATCTGAAATATACACCGATAAAAACAATATAAAAATAATTCAAATGACATTACCCATGACATAAATAAGAGAAAAAAAAAAATGATGACCTAAAAGTCATTTCACTCGATTATAATTGGGTTTTCTTTTGAAATAGTTTTATTCCAAGATAAATAAAAAGAGCGGTTAGGAATAATAAAATAAGTAACCCTCCCCAAATTGGCATACTAGTTTCAACAGATTCTGTTCCGATAAAAGAACCACTATATAAATTATCCGTTAAACCATCTCCATACATAGTTATTTGTAAATAAATTTGTTTTGCCCAATAAGGGGGAGTAAAATATACTACAGCACTTTCAAATGGAACTAAACATCCTGAGGCAAATAAAATAGGCATTGAAATTGCTAAAGACATCCCATTTGCCACCTCAATCGTACGAGCCACACTGGCAATACAAATTCCAACACCTACACATAAAATACCAAACAATAAGGTAACAAAAAATCCTAAAAATAACTCCAAAGGTCCTTCAAAATGTAAATCCATAATTAAATATCCTAAAATGAACATTACGAAGATTTGAAGTGTTAAAAACAAGCTCTCAGAAGTTATAATGCCTAAGATAACATTCTTTCTTCCTGCAGGAGTTGTATCAATTCTTTCAAGCATCCCAGTACCTCTTTCATTAGCAAACACTATAGCAGCACTTGATGTACCAAAACTAGTTGCATAAATAATCATACCTGGAAGAGAATAACTAAAAATATCTATTCCTGTATTGGGATCTATTTCATGAAAAATTAAATAAAATATAATTGTAAACATAATTGGAAAGCCCATATTAAAAAATATTGATTCCCAAGTTCTTAATTTATCTTTGATATTTCGCAAAGCAATAATAATTGTTTTTGATTCAAGCAGATTCATTTAATCTCTCAGCCTCCTGCCTGTTAAATTTAAAAAAACATCTTCAAGAGAATTTTGCCTGACTCTCATATCTTCAATATCATTTAATTTAGAACTGATTTCTTGTAATAATTTCAAATAATTTTCCATTCCACCTGTAAATGCAATATTTAAGGTTTGTTCTTCAATAATTTTTGTTTCAAGTATAAAAGGTAAATCCTTCATTTCTTGTTGAATTTGTTCCATCTGATTTTGATTATTAATTTTAATTTCAAGAATATTATCGCCTCCATACTGATCCTTCAACTCTTTTGGTGTTCCAAAAGCTATAACTTTTCCTTGATCGATAATTGCAACATGATCACTTAATGCTTCAGCTTCTACCATATCATGAGTCATAAGAATAATTGTCTTACCTTGCGCTTTCATGGCTTTTATAAAATCCCATACTAATCTTCGAGCTTGAGGATCTAATCCCGCTGAAGGTTCATCAAGAAATATAATTTGAGGTTCATGAATGATACTCATTGCAAGATTTAGCCGACGTTTCATTCCACCACTAAACTTTTTAGCCCATCTTTTTTTTCCAGCGATACCCAACTTTTCTAGAAGGATACTACATTTTTTTTTTGCTTCTATTAAAGAAATTCCATGCAATTGAGCAATAAATATAACATTTTCTTCTGCAGTTAACTTATCATAAATAACATTTTCTTGTGGACATATACCAATAAATTTAACAATGTCTTTTTTATCTTTTTTTAGGGAAAAATCTTTGATTTTTGCTTCTCCAGATGTTGGTGTTAAAGTTGTAGTAAGCATTCTGACTAATGTTGTTTTTCCCGCCCCATTAGGTCCTAAAAGACTAAATAATTCTCCCTTTTTAATATTAATCGAAATTCCATCAACTGCTTTAACATCTTCGAATATCTTTTTTAAATCATGTATTTCAATTATGTTTTCACTCACTATTTCTGTCATTTCATAATCATCCTAATTTGCTTAGCATAATATAATTTTTTACAATTTACATTTATTAATACTCTGAATTAAATCTTTTTTAGTTAACTTAAATTTTGATAACTGCAAGTGTACAGATGTTTAGTAATATTTGATAATTAAAATCAAATAATTCAATTAAGAAATAAGAAAAAATGCATAAATTGTTCTAGTAATGATGTTAAATTTATTTTAAATTTAAACTATTATTTGTGTTATAAGTGTGGAACAGAATTTTCTTAAAATTGTGAGATCTTATTTTTAGGAGAGAAAAAAAAATGTCTACAATGCCTAGGTATTCAGACTATAATCAAAAAGAATAAAACAAAACATACAGATGTAGTTCATGTAAATATATTTTTCAATAATTTGAAATCAAATATATATGAGTATATGTTGAAAATGGAAACTAATACAATATTCTCTCCAAAAGGCTTTCATAAATGGGTCGAAAGTAAGTGCTAGTTAATTTCACAATTAGAATTGTACTTACCTAAGAAGAGCGAAAATTATATTGAACAATTTATTGGTGGATGTGCATTATTTTTTCATTTGATACTAAAAAAAGCGATTCTCATTGATAATAATCCTGTAATGACTTAGGGTTAAATGTGAATAAATTTCAAGTAGAAGTGTAAAAAATTGGCAAAAAAACGAATCAACATTATAAAATGGTTTAGGAATGGTCTTTTTGATGAACTAAATTGACTTCGCTACTATATTCCATTTTTTCTGCAATTGATTCAGAATATGATTGCTTGATGATGTTTTCATTTATGAATCCCAATTCATTGATGAATCCAATCAATATTTGCTTAGCCTGATCTGCATGTTCAATTTTTTCTCGTAGTAATTTTACTTCAAAGTATTTGTTTGGTAATTTATCCACCGTATCAATGAAGCATTCTAATTTTTCGCCATTATATATTAGAAAGAATTTATTTCGCTCTAGTGAAAATGATACTTCTGGTTGAAATCCAATCGCTAATAATATTTCTTTCATAATTTGATAATCTGAAATAGTGCAAATCTTGTCTTCTCGAGACTTTACAATAGAATCGATTCTGGGTCCTTTGTAGGTTAAATTATATGAATTTTCGATTAATTCATCTGTATCCGGTGAAGTTATCATGGAATGTCTTAAGCGGAGAACTTGATCGGTTTTACTGAAATATTCAACATTGGCATGTTTATTAAAATATTCATCCTCATATTTCATATTATATTGATGAAAGGCCCCAAATTTATTCTTCAATTTTTTTATTATTACTTTTTCATCACGAATTTCAATATTTATTTCCAGTTCTAACATAATTGCTCACTTTTTTATCCTTTGAAATTTAGTTCTCTAGAAAATTAATTTTTATTTTTATTGCTATATGATATAATTAACCGACAGTATTAAAATCATTTAAAATCGAATTAATGGCAACTTTTGTTTTGATATTGAAGATAATTTTTAGGATTATTTTCAAATAACGATAATTTAGGATTTTTTATTATATTTTTGTAATTGTAAAAATGAAATAGGTTAAAAATGGAATAGATTGAAATTGATAAATTTAATTTTTAAATTATAGTCAATAAATAATATTCAAATAAAAATAGATTTGGATTAACATCTTAACTCGAACAAGAATATACATATCTTTAATTAGAGTGTTTTGCATAACAACTATTTTTAGTGTTTTTGGTTAAAAATCAAGTGACATTCACGATAGAGCAATGAAGATCCACAATTACTTATCTAATTCTTAAGTTTACAAGATAAGCGATATGTTTGATTGGAAATTTTGACTTCGTGAAAACCCAAAGGACGACATTATTCTGGTAATGTTGGAATTGATAAGACATAAGTACAGCAGGATATTTTAAAAGTTCAGAAAAATACTATAATTGGCTTATTAATAATCAGTTATTTGGGAATTATATTAAGAACTTCAGAGAAGGTAAAGGCATTCCCCGTAAAATTGAAATTTATACCATTTTATTTTTATCGGTTACAATTATGATATCCATTTTCATGATCGCGTTAATTTGACTTCAGATTTTATTAGTTATAATTGCTTTGCTAGTATCAATCCATGTTATATCTATCAATCCAAAGAATTAGTTTTTTTCTCAATTTAAATAACACTTTGCTTTATTTCATTATTTAAAACTTGGTGACTCTGAGGGGGAATCAAAACAGTATTTTCGAAGTTTTAGTCATCTTTTATATATACACTTATATCACTGGGAGTGAAATCTTAAAGATAATATAATGATTTTTTATTATTAATGGAATAATTCACACCAATTCTTCCTCTTCAACGACTTTTTCTGAAAGAAAGTTATCTTTTTCTTCCTCTTCATCAAATAGATTTAGTAATTTATTCTCTTTAGCAGTTTTATTTGGATTAGCTTGAGAATCGTACATTGTTGCAATATAACTACAAAATTTGTCGATATTAACGCCTTGTTTTTTTATTTGCTTTAAAAGTTGTTTCGATTCTTTTGACAAGTACTTGTTATTATAGTCTTTTGCTATAATTCTTTTCCAATATATATATCTGG
>CAYPTZ010000084.1:0-9672 GCA_964413395.1 uncultured archaeon
TAGGAAAATATCTCTACGTGAAAATCCCAAATATTTATCATAATAATTTGTTAGATAATAAATAGTCATAATATTAAACATACCTTGAATAAAGTAGCTTAATGTGGTGAATAAATAAATTTGAGAATTTTTAATTTGTGGTTGGGTTATATCTTGCAGATTATTATTTTGAATAGTTTCTTCTTGCATTATCAATATTTATCACTTTCTTTTTATCGATTTAATAGTTTCATATTAGAATTTTTAACAAATTAGGTTTTATAAAATTCTATATTCAAAATCTAAATGAGATAATAAAAATATTATTGAATATTTATAAAGTCAAATTAGAAAAATCGAAAAAAAATTAAATGGTTTCCATATCTTCATGTTCAATAATAATAAAAGTTTTCTTAGGCAATATCTTTATTTTTAGTTGCTCTATTCTCTCCTTTATTACTTTCGAAGAATAATTCGAAATCCCTTTTAGAAATGGAATATTATCTGGCCCAATAATATTAATAACATCATCTTGTCTGAATTTTCCTGATACTTTCTGTATTCCAGGCAATAGAAGACTTGCACCCTTGTTTAATGCATTTTTAGCACCTTCATCAATTATAACTGCGCCAACTGCATTTGCTGCATATAGTAACCAATGACTTCGTTTGGAAGCAACTGGATTTGGTAAGAAAATTGTACATTTTTGTTTATTGTTAAATAACTTATGTATTGAAAAATCTTGAGCTGAAGATATAATTGTGTATGCACCACCTTTTGAAGATATTTCAGCAGCTTTTATTTTTGTACGCATTCCCCCTCTACCTCCTTTATCTTCTCCTTTCGCCATTTGGTGAATTTTATCATCAATTTTAGGAACAATATCAATGAATTTCGCTTCTGAAGAATTGGGATGTTTTGTATATAATCCATCAATATCTGAAAGAATTAATAATAAATCAGCATCCACAGCACCACATACTAATGAAGATAACACATCATTATCACTAAAATTATATTCTTGTGATCTTAGAGGATTATGACTTGTTCCTATTAATTCATCAATGGAAACGACATCATTCTCGTTAATTATTGGAATTATTCCCATTTCTAACATTTTTTCCATTGCATTTCTAAAATGTTGATAACTTTGCCTATCAGAAAGATCATGTTGGGATAATAATATTTGTGCAATGATTGTATCTTTAAAAATAGTGATGTAGTGTTGCATTAAAATCGGATTACCAATTGCTGCTAAAACTTGTTGAGCCACGATATCATTTGGTCTGTTTTTCATTTGCATGCATTTTTTTCCAGCACTAACTGCTCCAGAACTGACTAATAAGATTTCTTTATTTTCTCCTCGTAATAGTTTAATATCTTTAATTAATTTCGCAATTGAAACAAAATTAAAGTCACCATTTCGTTCTAAGATGGAATTAGTTCCAATTTTAATCACAATTCTTTTCTTTTGTTGTATTTCAAACAAAATTTCTTGTTTATTGAATTCAACCAAATGATATCAATATCATTAATAATTCCAAGAAAAAAAGTTTTTTCTAATGAATAATAAATGTTATTTATGTCAGAAATAAAATCTTCCATTCAAAAAACCATAATAGAGATGGGCAAAAATGCAAAAAGTGCATCATTAAAATCTATGCTACTGAATTCGGATGACAGAAATCGCGTATTAATTTCAATGGCAAATATTCTCGAAGAAAAAAGAAATAAGATAAAGGAAATTAACCAAAAGGATATGGATAAGGGAAAAAGAAATGGATTATCTGATTCATTTCTAGATAGATTATTATTAACTGATAATAGAATTGATGAAATGATTAAAGGTTTAACTGAATTAGCAAATAAACCAGATATCTTGGGAAATATATCTGAAATGTTAAAAAGACCTAACGGATTATTAATTGGTAAATTAAGGGTTCCTTTAGGAGTTGTAGCGATGATTTATGAATCAAGACCTAATGTTACTGTCGATGCAACGGGGATTTGTATTAAATCAGGAAATGTTATATTATTAAGAGGTGGATCTGAAGCATTTCATTCAAATTTATTTTTAGCTCAAATATTAAAAGAAGCGGCAACCAAGGCCGGATTTCCAGAATATGGAATTCAAATAATTGATACAATAGATCGTGAAGCAGTGGATCATTTATTTAAATTAAGGGAATATATTGATGTATTAATCCCTCGTGGAAATGCAAAATTTATTCAGAAAGTGGTTCAAAATTCTCAAGTTCCTGTAATTGAAACTGGAGCAGGAAATTGTCATACATACGTACACTCAGATGCAGATGTAGAAATGGCAATTAATATAGTTTATAATGGGAAAGTACAACGCCCTTCTGTATGTAATGCAACTAAAAAAGTTTTAATTCATAAAGATATTGCAGATAAAATTATACCCGATCTAAAAAGAAAAATGGAGGAAGTAGGAGTAATTTTCTTAGTACATCCAAATTGTAAACAATATTTTCCAAATGCTGAAGTTATTTCAGCTGACTCAGAATTATGGGCAGAAGAATTTCTAGATATGCGTTTAGGTGTCAAAATTGTTTCAGATATACAAGAAGCAATTCAACATATTAATAAATATAATAGTAAACATACTGAAACAATTGTATCAAAGTCTTATGAACAAGCTCAAATTTTTATAAATTCAATTGATGCTGCCGCCCTTAATTGGAACGCCTCAACAAGGTTTACCGATGGAGGAGTTTATGGAATGGGTGCAGAAATTGGAATTAGCACTCAAAAAATTCATGCAAGGGGACCTTTAGGGATTAAGCAATTGACTACACAAAAATATATTGTTTTTGGAACTGGGCAAATAAGACCTTAATATTTTTTAAAATCTTAATTGCTCTTTATTTTTCCTTAAAATTTATCTAACAACATCTATATTTAAAAAGTCAACTATTTAACATTTTCATTTATATAGGAGGAAAGACAGAGTATTATACAACACTTTAGGGGAGTGGACTTATGGAAGATACATCAACAGAACATTTCTTATCTTATTATGGTAATTTCTATTCGAAAACAGATCAAAATTCAAAAATTGGTAAAAAACCTAAGCAAGCATTACAAAAATCTGTCACAAGGCAAATATGTGATAATCCTCTTTGTAATAAAATACTTAGACGTAAACCAATTATGCATATCAATATAGGACAAAAAGTACAGAGACATAAATTTTGTTCTAAATTGTGTAAAGAATCATGGTGTTATTCAAAAGAGATATAAATTCTTTTTTCTTTCCTTTTTTACTCTCTTAAATATTTTTTTTTTAAAATTGATGTATGGAAAAAAGGAAAAATATCGATTACATATCACTTTTCTGATTAAATATTTTAAAAGCAATCGAATTAATTGATTTAGAGATATTTTCTGATAAATATTGATTTGATAAATCACTTTGAACGAGAGAATTCCATAATTCATGGGTATTGGAAATCACATCAATAAATAAATCTAAATTCTTAATTGCATTATAGGAATGCCCTTTAAAAGCATAACCAAATTTTAATTGCTCTTTAACCCTTATAACGATGGTATATTCGCCGTGTTTAATCCTATCAATCGAACCTGTTGATAATAATGCTTCTTTTCCAAAAGTTTCAAATGCAGATAAAAAACCAGCTATTAATTTCTTATTAAAACTACTATCATCATCAATAAACATCATACTAAATAAATCTAATCCAGATTCGGTCCAGATCACTAGAAAATGAGGCATTTCAGTGTTTTTTTCTGATTCTTTATTGATATTTCTTACCATTTTTGAAAAAAGAAATTCATATCTTGCATGCTCAACGCGTTCTTTCAATGGTGTTTCATCTTCTATCAATCTGTCCCATTTATCAAGTTGCGTTAATAAAGAATCATGATCTTGAGATATTTTACTAGCAAGACGCCCTAAACCTTCACTTTCTGCGATTTGTTGAGCTTTCGTATATAATCTTCGAGCTTCTTCAACATTTATATCTAAAAGAGCTAATTTTGCTTGAAAAACTAAAATTTCCGATAGAAGGGAAAAGGAATTTTCTTCTTTTGCAATCTTTAATAATTTTTCAGATAATTTCTTGACTTCACTTAGTATTTCTTCATCTCCAGATGTTTCTAATTCAAAGATTAAAGATTCAATAAGATTTAAAGTAGCTTCAATTGTAAGATCCATTTGAACAACATCATCGTTAATAATTTCTAGGAAGATTTTTTGAGCAAATATTTTATCTCTATATCGTTTGCTATTTTTAAGAACCAAACCTTGATCTAATTTAAAATTTTGATTCACTCGTTTATTTTGTGGGTATTTATCATTTAATTTTTTAAAATCTTCTAAATATAGATTAGCTTTTTCAATTGAACCACTTATTATTGAAAATGAAATTAAATGATGAAAACAAATAGCAGTTGAGCCAACATCCTTTGAATCTTTTAACAAACTAAGGGCTTTTTCATTGTTTTCGATTGCACTTTCATATTCCCCTTGTTCTCCCAATATTTTTCCATACCACATTATGAAAATAGGTGCAGCAACAGGATCTTTCATTGCTTCTGGAATTTTTAAAATTTTATTATAATAAATTAAAGCCAAAGACAGATCTCCTTTCATACTATAAGTAGATCCGATACTATGCAATGTATAAGCTACTTCTAAATCATTCCCCTGAATTTTTCGTAGGGTTAAATTTTTATTAAAATATTCTAGTGCCTTGGAAAAATTTAATTTTGCTAAAAAATATTGTCCAAGAATTATATACGAAAAACTTTCACAATGAGTATTTTTTAGATTTTTCGACATTTCAATACTTTTATTAGCATATTCTTCAACTTTTTCCAATTTACCCATATGAAAGTAAGTCCACCCAATATGAGCATATGCCCAATTTAAACACATATTTTCACCAAGTTGGGATGAGAATGAAATGCTTTTACTAAAATATTCAATGGCTTCATCATTTTCAGAATTCTCTTCACAAATATTACCTAAATGTAAGTAGCAAGTTGCTATTCCTAATATATCATTAATATCTTGCCTAATCGTAAGACTTTTTTCATAAAATGATCTGGCTTTTTCATCCTCATGCTTTCTTTGAAAAATATTGCCTGAGATGAATAGAAAATGAGCCTTTATTGCCTTATTTTCTAGGGAATCATCCACATAATTCGTATTAAGAATTTGGACACCTTCTTGCCAAAAAGTTTCACTTTCATCTAATTTTCCTAATGGGTTATAAGATTCGATCATAAATGCAATAGCTTCTAATTCTTTAATAAAATTTTTTTTATTATGATATAGATTTTTTAGTTCACGTGAAATTTTAAATGAAGTTTCATACTTGGATAATTGAATGTAGGATTTAATTAGATCTCTTCGAATTTCAATATTACTTTCAATATCTATCTGTGATTTTTTTTCCAGTATTTGAAGTTCTTTATAAGATTTATCATATTCCCCTTTTTTTAACATTTCTTGAATAAATTCAATTTTTTCTGGTAGTACAGTCATTTGAAGTGCAAAAAAAATAGTTATTTATGTGCTAAAAGATTTGGCAAGACAAAATTATAGTTTCTTTTTTGGTTAAAATCGTCTTTGAATAATGTAAAAATTGACTCAAAATAGTATTTTTTTTTAAAAATCCTGAAATTAGGTTATGATTTTAAGTTCAATGTTATTGAAAAATAATTTATCAACTTTAATATTAATTCGTTTATATCTTAAGTATTCAGTAGTAAAATATTTGCCTGGTTCAGAAAAAGTCCAAATTCCAGAATCATTTTGAATAAAAAGTAAAGGATATTTTGAAATTAATTCTGAAAGTCTCAAGAATTCTGCTTTTTTAAATAATTTTTGGGTGATAAATAATCTTTTTGAAGATAAGTATTCATAGGATGATAATTCTTCTATATCCTTTTTTGTTAATTGGATTTTTTTAGTTTTTTTATAGGAATTACTAAAGATATCTTCATCTCGAATAATTTTTTCATGTTGAATCTTATGGAATAATCTAAAGGTATCCTTTATTACTGAAAAATACTCAATCACTTCAGCAATTTCGATATCAAGATCTTGAGAAATATTAACAATACTATATGGTTTTTTACAATAATTACAATCTAAATATTTAATAAATCTTTTATATTTATCATAAATAAAACCTTTTTCATAAAAAGTTCCATTTTTTACAAATGAATTAATATCCACCATAAAATTGAAGTAAATTAGAAATATATAATACAATAAATTTCGTTTATAGAATAGATATTTTTCGATTATTGAAATTATGTTCAATTTGAATAATATTCTTATCGGAATTTGACAAATATTTACATAAGACACATGTTAATTTAGAAAACATTACATTATTTATATTAATGTAGTTAATGAGTTTATTATTCTTTTTTTTATAGGGGAAAGAATTATATATCTTTTTATTCTTTGTTATTATATATCAGTAACAGGACGAAATGTTCATTAAATAAAAACAAATATGGTCGCCGCATGAATTTTATTTTGTCTTTTTGGATGGTGATGGGAAACATCACCTTGATTTCGCCTATGAATTGCATAGGTACCCTTGTTTTCCGAACCGTTTTGGTTCGTTGTTCATGCGGGGCCTCCTTTTCCAAAATAAGGAGAGATTTTTAAAACATATCTAAAAATTTATCCATTTTTTCTTTAAAATCTTCTTTATTTTTTTTAAAATTAGTCAGTGTCTCAATTGCTCGATCAATTCTATCTATCTCATCAGGATTTAAAATATTCTTTGTATCAAGTTTGCTGATAAAAACATCAAAACCTTGCATGATTTTATAAAGATTTAAACCATTTTTACTTAATTTGAACTTTCTACCTTTAATTGTTCTTGCATTCTCAATAATTTGAAATTTATATAGAAGATCTGTGATTTTCAATTCTGGAACTGAGGATATTGGTACTTTTTTTCGTAATTCAATTCTTGATAACCCTTGAGGATTTTCGGCCAAGGTGTTGATATATTCTATTAATTTGAAAATTTTTAGAATTTTAATAGAAATTGATATATCCTCTTCATCACTTTCAGAATTCATCTAATTAATTAATAATATTTACTAATAAAAAGCTTGAGTCTTTAGAAGGAAAATTATCTTAAAAAGGAGACCTATTTTTTTCTCTTGATAAAAAATCAATCGAAGCTAAATGTTATATATATAACATATTTATAAATATATAATTACATCATCCATAGACAAAATAAAATTCATGTATCTTTTAATGGTATTTTAACATATATTATATTGGTTAGACCTTTGCGTGAGAAAAAATGAGTAATATTACGATATTAACCAATATTTTAAGTTTTTCAATTTTTATAATGGGATTGATAATTGGAATAAAAATTATCAAGAAAAAGAAAAAAACCAATCTAAATTTTTTCTTTGCATGCTTTTTTATTTTCTTTTCCCTAGGATTTCTAACTAATACTATCTATCATATACACCAAGATAATAGAACATTAATTTGGATATTTTACTATCTAACAACAATATCATTTAATATTGCATTAACTTCTTTACTATTGAGCACTCTAATCTATAAATATTTGGAAAATAATAAAAAAAAACAATATTTTTTATTTATAATTTTTCTCTTCATATCATTAGTAGGATATTTGTTCTTTTATCCTACATTAAATGAAGAAGCATTTGATAATCACGATATTGATACAAATATCAATATATATTGGAATTATTTTGTAAATTCATATCGATTTTTAATCTTAATGTATGCTTGTCTTACTTTTTTTAAGGAATTGAAACATTCTCAAGGTATTGTGCGAGTAAAATTAAATTTTTTTTCAATAGGTTTATGGTTAGGCATTATTGGATTGAGTTTTGTGTTGATCAGCTTTATTGATTGTTGTATAGAATCAGCATTCAAATTATGTGCACTCATTTTCTTTATTTTGGGTTCCATTCAATTATATCGAGGTTTGGGAATTCATCCTGATTAATTTAGTAATATATTAAATAACATTTGAAAAAAAAAAATCGAAATCTTTTAGGGTATAATTTACCAAAAATTATCCATGGAATCAAATTTGAAGAATATTATTCAAGTACTCCAAGAAATAAAATCAATAAAAAATATTTTCGGAACAACCTTAATTTCAAATAATGGTATCTTAATAGCCAGTACTCTTCCAGAAAATGTAGATCATCGACACTTCGCTGCAATGGCAGCAACCATGGTTGGAGCCATTCAAACTGCAGCACAAACAATAGGTAGTAATGTTGTGGAAGGAGTAAATGTTTTATTAGATCATAATAATTTATATTGTAAAAGATGCAATCCAGATTCAATTTTAGTCGTTGTTTATGATAAAGATTCCTCACTAGATGATAATCTTCTTCAAGAACCCGTAAAAAAAATAGAACTTTATCTAAAATAAGGATTGATTCGGTTACTTCATACTGAACATCTTAATTTTTATTAGGTCAATTTAATCTATTTTTTTTTTTAAAAATATTATAAAATAATTCTTTAAATATCTATTTTTCAATAGTTTTGGCAGAAAAAAATTAAATTGCATTTTTGTTTAATATTTGAATATAGTTTTTTAAAAAATTATTCGATTTTTTATTATTTTTTTTTAACTTGATTTTTGGTGTGTTTTTTGAAAAGAAAATACATCTTTTTCCAAAACAAGACTATTTGTTTTTTTTTTGATATTATATCATTATGAGCAAAAAATTATATTTTTGTATAGGATTTAATAATTTTTATTCCATTTTCAATTTAAATTTTGCTCGAATTCTCTTATTAGTTAAAAATCTAGAACAAAAAGATGAATTGGATCCTATTATCAATAGGAACTCAAAAATTGTTCATTGGGAATTAGATGAGTTATTTTTGGATGATATTTTAAATATTTTACCTCCATCAATAAGAGATTTCTATAATAATATTGATTTAATTCATATAAATGTTGTAGAAATTGGGAATGATAATGAAAAAACTAACCAAGATGCAAATTCAATTCAGATTCGGAATTTTTTCTTTGCAAATAGAATTATTCATTTTATAGATCACCATGAAATTTTTAACTTAAAGCTAAAACCTATATTTAAAGCATTATCTTTTGATGAAATTTCAACCTTTATATCAACTCAAGAGAAAAATAAAAGTCATAACTTTATAGGAAACACAGATCCCCAATTTTTAAAACTCCCTAAAGATTCAATTTTAAAAAATTATCACAAAAAAGAATCTAATTTAGATAATTTTTTAACTGATATAAAAAAGCATGAAATAATAATTAAGAGAAATTATACATCATATTTAATTGGTAGAGCAATATACTTCGATAAAAATATATTAATACATAATATTAATTATAGAAATGAGGATAATATATCGTTTTATGTAAATTCAAAAGATTTTTTATTATTAAAACAACCAGAAATACCAAATATAATACTATTAATTAGAATTTATTTACCTATCACTCAAACTTTTCAAACAATGATATTAGAACATAATTTTTCAGGTATTATTTTAAATAGTCGAAAAATTAATGCACATAATTATGAAATATCACTAAAAATCCAATAAAGAATCACATTAATATTTCCTTTTTTTTTCATGTTTTTGCAAGTTCATCTTTCAATTTTTTTGAGAGTGTCTAA
>CAYPTZ010000085.1:0-9648 GCA_964413395.1 uncultured archaeon
GATGCCCAATATAATGATATTTTCGAAGCAATATATTTTAAACAAAAAATTGATTTAGGTTTACAAGAGTTGGAGGAAGGAAAAGGTATTTCGCATCAAGAAGTACGCAAGAGATTTGAAAAATGGTTAGCATAACTTGGATGCCTCAAGCAATAAAAGATCTTGATGCAATTTCAAACTATATTGGAATCGATTCTGAATACTATGCAAAAATTACAATAAGAAAGATATTCTCAGCCGTTGAAAATCTAGAAAAATTTCCAAATCTTGGAAAAAAAGTAATTGAATTGAATAATCCAAATATTAGAGAAATACTTTTTAGGAATTAAAGGATAGTTTACAAATATTTAAGTGATCAAATATATATTTTAACCGTTTTTCATAGTAGTTTTCACTCAAAAGTTAGAAATATCAAATAAATATTATTTTAAAATATTAAATTTGATAATAAAATTATAGGTGTAATTTCCTTTTTCTAATAATCATATTTCGGCTTTGAAATCTGAAATTATTTTTATATTTACCCATCATTCAAATAATATTGCCTGAAATATGAAATAATTACATTTTATTACATTAGAATTGAGATTTTCCCTCCTAGTGATATAAGTGCAATAAGGGATTAAAAAAAACTCCCAGAGGTTTGTTTCGATTCCCCCTCAGACCCTCCCCCTCAGACCCGCCATAATTCAAATTGTTCTTGATTATAGCAATTGAGAAGAAGAGTTATAAAAAAAAATATCTCATTTATAATTTATTACTAATTTTCTCGAAAAAGTTTTCTATTGATTTAGAAAGATCTTCAAAAATATTATCTCTTGTGCTTAATTCGCTTTCCTAAATCCCAGCGTCACCTCTGACAGTGGCTTAAGATTTTTGGTGATATTGTGCCAAATAATCCATATATCCTCTAATAATCAACTCTTCTTAATATATCAATTTTTCTTTCCTTCCATGAATAACTGTTTGAAAAAAAGTGTGAAAACATTACGAATCAAGTAAGAATTCATGTTCGATGTGTAATATGGCATGAACAAAGTTTTACAAATATGCTGATTGTTTAGGAAAAATAAAAAAAAGAAAAAGAAAAACTAACTTGATTATTGTAAAAAAAAAGGGCTAGCATTATTTTTTCATATGTGTGATAAACATATAAAAGGAGATTATTAACAGTGGCCAATGTAATATACCTATATAGAAATAATCTGGTTGAGAAATCATTGTAACAAGCCAAAAAATTCCTAAATAGCATCCAAAGAAACTAGTTATTCGAATCGTTGCCCCATTTACTTTTGAAGCAAACGCGTAAATCGCTAAATAAATTGGAGTGGTCAAACACATAGCCAGCATCACAGGAGAGTTTATAATGTTAGCTTCTGGTTGACCTGGAAATATTCCTAATGGAAAGATAAAGGCTATTAACGCTAAGATTATTATCCATGATTTTTTCTTGGAAAATGTATGTTCATTGAAATCTGTTTCATTGGCCCATGCTTCCCAATACCATGTTAAACTGACTATTAATTCAGGAATCATCAACCCAAGAATAAATACACGCCCATAATTTTCCAATACCGCTGTATTTTGCAAAAGTGCCACTAAGCTAAAGTTAATCGCCGTAAATAGACTAAAAACACGAACAATCCGATTTTTCAATATCAGTAGCATTATCATCAGAATAATAAAGAAAAGTGTTATGATCCACCTGAGCGTATTATATTGTCCTGAAGCAGCAGTTACATCCATACCGATTCTCGAAGGAAGATTCATCCCCACTTCAGTTGAAATGGGGGGAATAAATACGAGGCCAAAGAATAAGAGATACAACCACCATTTTTGCGTTAATGCATCTAATCTCCGCTGCAAATACTCCTATTATTTGAACTATTATTATCCATTTTTTTATTATCCATATTTTCATTATCCAGTTTTACATTCATTGTCAAGACACCAAATTATCGTAGAGTTACTTTTAATTTCTGTTTTTTACATTGAATTTTTTATATTATTGCCTATTTAAAAAGATTCGAGAACTTGCCAAAGGCTAAAATAGATTATTGAAATTTGAACGAAACTCAAAAACGAACGAACACCCCCAATACTATAAAAAGAAAGGATTTATTTATTGCAAAAATGATTTATATGTACATTTTTGTAGTTATCAGTTACAACTAGAAAAAAATTCTCTTGAAATTGCCACATCCTACAAATTCCCCTCCCCTAGTCAAAACTGACACCATGAATGATCACATGATCCTTCCATTTAAAATGAATTATTTTTTACCAAAGCATTCATTAGTTAAAATATATAAGAATAAATTAAAAATATTAATTATAAAGTGAAAAAAAATGGGAAACGTAGCTCATAGATTTCGCTTGACTGGAGTTCCTCCTGATCAAGCCATTCGTTTAATCGATATCGATACTGCAGCCATGGTTGCAGAAATTAAGAAAGATGTTCAAAAAGCCTATAAATTAAATCCGATCTTAGCCATTCAGTTTATCTTCAAAGGTAAAGTTATCCCCGACAATATTAAATTTGCCAAGATGGGTGTGAATCCCAAAGCGGACGTTATCACTGTGATGGCTACACAGGCAGGCGGAATTTAACTTTTTTAAATAAATGAACTTAATTTTACTATTTTTTTTATATTTCTATTAAGTAAACAGTTTTCTAATCAAAAAAGGTACTGTTTGGATTTCGATGGAGTGCGTGGTTTTGTATCCATATTTTTTCACATTCTATAAAGGATCTAGATTTTCGAGGATTTTTTGTCCTACTATCATAAAGTCTTCGTTTCATTTAATATCCAATATATGGTGCATAAATAATATCAGTTTTTCTCAATAGGTAGATGATAATTTTCCTTTTTAGCTGGAAATAGACATACAATTTTTCAGTGTATTCCAAATTTTTCCCCAATTTCGATTATTCTTTAGGAATTCATTAGATCCAAATTATGTAGTATCTAAGAATAAAAAAAAATTAAGATTATAGTACTTCAATTTCATTTCCTGCTTTCCAATTTTTAAATACTTAATTTAAACAAAATTAAACATATATCATTGAAAAAAAAATGCTTCAAAATATCCTTACTATTATCAGATTCCTTTAGTTTGCACTGGAATTTGCCATTGGTTACAATTATCTACTAATTATTGTTCTAATCCTTTAAATTCTTTAATTTCTTGAATTAAATGATTAAGCATTATAATTCCCACTAATTTAACTTTTCCTGATATAAGGATGATTTTCATACTTAATATTCCGTATTCTGGTTCCCGTCTCATTTGTTATTCTCTCTTCTTTATAATTTAACTCCATTATCGCAACGGAATTCAAAAATAATATATATAGATAAAATAATTTTAGATTGATGAAGAAAAATGTCGGAAATTATATTTTTAATTCTATAATTATATTAATGATCACTATAATAATTACGCAATTGAGTCATGTTGAAAGAGTTCCACCTACTATTACTATCTTAGAATCAATTTTTAATACTATTGTAGTTATTATTTTAGTTATTTTATCCTTATTTTTAATCTATTATTTTTTCATAAAAGTAGTCTTAAAATTATTATTTGCAGATGACTATATGGAGAAGAAAAAATTAATATTGTAGATGAAAATGAAGAAAATCACCTTTCTTCTTAAAATTAGTGGATTAAAATTTCATTGAAAAAAAGCCATTACCAAACATCAAAAAAAATTAAAGGATTGAACATTCAAACTCCCCACCCTAAAACATAATTAAGATATAAAGATAAGGGACTCACATCATTAACATAATTTTGATTCGTTAATTTGCACTTTGATTTCCCATCAGTCACAATATTCCTTTATCCTTGCTCGTAAACCAATGAAGTTCTCATATATCTTAATTTATATGAAGATAGGATTAGCACGTAGTTCCGTATTTTTATTTTCCATTTTTTTTTTTTTTCGTATTTTTTTCTAAAATGTATCATTTGAATTTCCTATCCATTGAGCTATTAAACACTCCGATTTGAATTACCAGAAGATCCAATGGAATAAATGGGAAAGAAATCCTCAAAAAATTATGTAGAATGGTGAAAAAATTGTGGGCATGATTTGTAAAATGGAAGTATTATATATATGTAATAAGAGTACGATTTGGAGACTTGAAAAATGACAAAATCAAGATCAAAAACAATAATCGCCGAACCTTATGCAACATATAAAAGAAAATTGAATTTGAGATTAGTAAGTGAACTTGTTTTTGATATCATGATATTTGGAATAATATTGGGTGTGTTTATTTGGGCTGGGATTCAACTCTCATCTATTGATAAGGTCGGATTGATATTTTTTTTTGGACCGATGTTACCTGCTATAATATTCATCATCTTTGTTCTAGGCTTATTGATAGGTAAATTAATTCATTATATAGCACAATGGAATTTTTTATATTTTTATAAAGAGGAGCTTTTATTTTTATCCTCGAATAAAACCGTGAAAGAACATGTGAGTTTAAACGAAATTAACTATATAGTATTTAATATAATTCCATATACCTTTAACCTTTATCGAATTAGCTTGGACATTTTTTTAATATCTGGAAAAAAGAAATATATTTGGGAATTTGGGACGGTAAAGTCAGAAATAGCATTAATTCAAGGTCAAAAATTGATAAATTCATGGTGTATTGATCTTAAAATCAAACTGAACCATCCAGATCCCTTTATTGGAGACAAAAATCAACAAGATCATTTTATCTATAAACGAGGTAGTGAAGGAGAAGGGACTGAAGATGATGGGGTGTTAAACCTGATAATTTTTGGTGTATTTTTTAATTATACGTTTTGTGGATTAATTTTCGTGATTCTGTTCATTCCAGATTTAATTAAGGAAGAAGTACAAAATATCGGGTCATTAGTAGTGTTAGTAATTTTTTTGACCGTATTAGGACACTATATTCGAAATTGGAAGCAATCCTTAGTAAGGTGGGAATATCTATATTTTGATGCCAACGAGTTTAAATTACTTACTGAAGGAAAAGATCCTTACTATACGTGCGATATTGCCCAAATTGAGTATATTTCATTAAAAAAAGTCAAATTTTATCGGAGAGCGAGTAGGGGAGGCTATAGTGAGTGGTTAGACATAAAAATCAAATGTAAATCCATCCGGAAGAAAAAATTTGGAACGCTAGAGGCAAGTAAGAAATCTGGAACAATGGATGAATTAATACGAAAAATTAGAGAAAGGGCAAATTGCTGGGAGATCGAGATACGCACTTAAGGTTGGTGGTAAAAAAAAAGTCGGGTAATCTCTAATTGGAAAAACGTAGTAATTCCCAAAAAAAAGGAGCAGAAGTCTATTTAGATCTAAAAATAACCTTTTCCACAGGTGAAATCTTATATATTGAGCATTTAGGTTCGAATTCAAAAGAATATAATAGGAAAAAAAATCTTGCAAACGTAGCATATCTTGCTGATAACAAAGCGGTATTGTTCACTTATCAGGATACAGGGGTTCTAAAATATCATCGAGAGTTAAATTCTCATATCAAGCATAATAATCCGTTATTAGACCTTGATTCCATTAGACCATTATTCAATATCATGCATAGAATTGCCGTACTTGGAAATCTGCCGCACCATCTAGCTTTATCTGGTGCCAAACAGAATCCTGATATATGTTGGGTTGATGAGACCGAAGCCAATCTATTTCTTTCCATTTTTAACGTAGGAGAGAATGGAGTCATTTTAGGAAATCATGATTTTTTCACATTTTTGTAGATCTTTTTTTTTATGTTTTTCTTATCAAAGGAGTCAAAGAGTGGCAAGAGAATTATAGACCTTTTTAGAAAGCGATTAATGAGCGAAATTCAGTAGGGTGATATGATTTGGAACAGCATTTCAAATCAATTACATGGTAGAAGGGCGAACAAAAGGCATCCAGAGGGTAGCTACAAGTCAGCGATAATGGTCCAGCAGGAGAAAAATTACACTGTTAAATCCAGGGAACACAGAAGTGTAGTAAACCATCGGAGAAGAAGAAAGTAGAAGCGGACTTTATCATAGAACTAAACGTGATGCGCCCACCGGAGATGTAATTTCAAAATCACCTCCTAGGGGAACTCAATTCCCGTTTTCTGCATAAATCAACAGAGAAAGTCAACCGACCAGTCGAATTTGTGCGTGGACAAACTCAAGATATTCAGGTTGTAATAAAAATGCATTGAGTATACTTTCATTAAATGGAGATGGAGACTCTGAGGGGGAACCATAAAAAATTATTATATTACTCCCTTTTTAAGGTAATATACTATTTATAGCAAGAATCATAGTAAATGAAAAAATATTTCCACAAAAATGTGCCAACCAACAGAGTTTTACATTATGGGATTTTGTATAAATAATACCAAAGATAATACTATCAAAGAAAATTAATATTAAATCTGCAAAAATTACTAAAAATAGACCATTACTCCAATGAATTGCAGCAAATATTAAAGAAATGATAAAAATTGATAATCTATTTCCATAAAATTTTGATAAATGATCTTGAAAATAACTCCGATATACAATTTCTTCTCCCAAAGTGGTAAAAATCATAGAAATATACAGAAATGTAATTGAAAATATATCAAGTTTGCCCGTTATAAGAGGCAATCTATCAATTACGTGCTGAAATAGTGTAGGTATAATTAGTACTGAAATCAATAAAAAGAATAATTGAGAAATAATACTTACTAAAAGAATCCATTTCCAGAAAATTTTAACATCCTTGATTATTTTTATTTCTGGAAATCCAATCTCGGCCCAATCACGATCATATTTTTTTTTATCATAGAAATAATATATTAATGGAAATAAAAGAGAAAAAGTACGCAGAAAAGGAAAAATCAATCCTGGAATAATGCTTATCAAAATTACTAATAATAATTCCTTTTGATTCTCATCTTTTTTAATATGAGATTTATTGTCATTATTATCTGGATTTACTACTAGATTGCTTTTTTCTTGCATAATTCATATATTATAAGATTGTTAAAAAAATATTGCTTATATTGGTCAGACATATATTTGATTTATTTTCAAAGAAAATTCTTATATATCCAAATTCTTGGCGACTCTGAGGCGTACTGATACCTTTTGTTCTCACATTTTTTTTTATCTTGCTTCTTGCTTATCTTCAATTTCTTAAGATTTTACAGGAATGGCTATGTTAAGAAAAAATGAAGATAAATAAAAAAAAAATTCTAGAGATTTTAATTAACAATGACCTATAAATTAAGTTATCCTTATCTATGAAAAATTTCTCTGTTTTTGCCTAAATTTGATAAAGTGATTAATTATAATTCCTAAAATTAACAAAACACCTAAAACTGAAACATTAAGCACTAATCTTGTTTTAGTTGCTTCCAACCCATTTTTTGATGAGGTGATTTTATTTTTCAATACCTCAAGAAGGGTTAATGTAATAGTAAACATACCTCCTATGATTATTGCAGATTGACCTACGCGAGGAGAAGCTTTGTCCCAGGCCATTAAACTCCAGATTGAGTCTTTATGAGAAAAATTACGGATGATTATATACACCCCATATACAAGTGCCGAGACATTGGTAATCAAAATGAATATGAAGTTGATAGTTTCTAAAATTGAAATTTCAGAATATGTAACTGTATACTGGTTTAAAGTTATATAAAAATTCCAAAGAAAATGGATTAGCATGGGAGTGACGACTTTTTTGGTCTTAATAAACGAAAAAGATAAGAAAAATCCACCGACAAATCGAGAAAAAATTAGTGAAAGATCAAAATTACCTAAATCGCCTTGAATATCACCCGGAACGTGAACTAATGCAAAAGTAAGTGCAGAAAAGACAACCGCAATGAGATCACCAGTTCCACGTTGTTTTAGTGCAGGTATAAGTAACTTCCGAAAAAGAAGTTCTTCCATTAGTGGTGCTCCGATTAGGGTTGCACATAAACCAAAAATTAATTCTTTAGTAGATAAAGGCCTCGGTATTTCAGAAGTTGGAAATACACTATCGATAACAAACCCAGTGAAAAAAACCAATGCCAAAAAAACTTGTATTCCCACTTTTAGAGACGATCGATCTAATAGGTAACCTTTTCTGAGGGATTGATTAAAACATATCTTTGAAATGAGAATTAAGAGAACCACGCAGAGTATCTGGGTTAAAAAATGAATTAATTCATTATAGAAATAAAAATCTTCAAGTGTTTGAATATTGTCTGTGAAGACCAAGTATAAACTGCTGGAAAATGTCCCCATAGCAGGAACGATAAAGAAGGCAATTATGAGAGGAATAAGCAGTAGCGAGGGGCGCTCGATTTTTGGGCGATTGGTTTGAACAGTTTGTGAATACAAAACTTTTTCTTGCTTAGCTATTATAGGAGCTTCTGAAGAATTAAATTCAGTTTGAAATTCTTGAAGAGATTTTTCCTCAATAGCAACACAATCATGATTTTTGGGGATACGATGTTTGCTACAATAAATTTTCTTGCAGTATCGGCAATTAAAAGGTAAATTTTCAATTAGATCATTGCAATAAGAACATTCTCTGGACATTTTGGATCTTCTTAATCTTTTCTTTAGTGTTGTGAACAAACAATTTTATAAAAATATTGTGAAAAAAAAAGATAAAAAATATGGTGCTGCAATTAGATATTCATCAGTGCTAACTAATGCTAAACTTGATGTTGGAAATTCAATTCACACATCAAATTGTGGAAAAAATGATCGACGATTGCTAGAAACTCGGTGAAATCATATATTTTCCTCCAACTTTCTTATATCTCTTCATTCTGACCTACATCTTGGCATCTTAGGTGCCGTATAATCCCATGTGGAAAGACAAGCCTTCGTATATTACTGATCGTAATCCCTTAAATTGATTGTTCCTTATTCCTATTTAAGTATCATGCCTGAAAATCTCTCGTTTTATCCCCGAAAATTGAAAAGTTATCATTACGACTTCATTCGCCTCACCAATGAAAAATCCGGCAGTGATTTAGTTAAAGTAATTCGAGATATGATTAATGATATTATAACTCGAGGGTATAACCAAGCAGGATGTTTTAAAGAATATATTAAGACGCTCGAAGGTATGATTCAAGAAATTGAAAGTAAGAAGAAAGGAAAAAACCGAGAATATGATCCCTTTGCCATCAAAAGATCAGGGGATGCTCGCATTGCCTTGTTTGGAATGACAAATGTGGGGAAAAGCACGTTAATGAATGCCATCACAAATTCAAAATCTAAAACGGGGAATTCTTCCACAACCACGACATCTGCCTTGGGGGGAACGTGTATATATGAAGGGGTTCAGATTCAGTTAGTCGATCTACCCGGGTTTGTTTATTATTGCGATGATTGGAAACTCAACAAACAAATCATTCGGGTTTCGAGGACTTCCGATGCAATATTAATGGTAATCGAGTTATCTTCCGAAGTGAAAGATCAATATAATTTTCTCGTGGGACAATTACAAAAAGCCGAAATTATCATGGATGGCGAACCCGTTGTTCCGATCAAGATTATCGCTACGAAGGGGGATTTAGCGTATTCCAAAGAATATTACGAACTCTTGAAATCCTTTAGTGCATATGAAATTCTCCCAATCACAATTAAGAATGAAAAATC
>CAYPTZ010000086.1:0-9514 GCA_964413395.1 uncultured archaeon
CTGGGTCATCCCAACATATTTCTGCTCAGTATCCAAAAGATTATGAAAAATATTCTCCTTCCTATGAGCTCCACTTTCCTGCCTCACCCTTTCCTCAGAAACTTCCCTTAATTCAATCTCTCGTAAGTCTGCTTAATTCTTTGGACCTCCCTCTCACCATCCAACTCAGTTTTAGTGCCATTTCTTCTCCACATAAATACCCCATTCTTTCCCGGATTCGGAAATCCTCCTGTGATCGCACGATGAAGCGCGAATTGGAACCGCTTTGGATTGGTCACGTGTATCGAATGCGTCTTGGATTTTTTCTCCATTCCATCGATCCCTCTCCCCCGAATTATGATCATATTTCTTCCCTTGACACCTTAGTCTCCTTTCACGCTCACCTCCAGACTTTAATCCCGCTGTTTCAAAATCTCAAAGCGCAGCCTGCAACATTAAAAATTCCCTCGATAAAAGATTTGTTTGATCTTTATATGCTATCTCTACATAAGGGGGTCTCAGTCACGCCCTATTGTTTTGATAGTGATTTTTCTCAGTCCTTTCTCAAACGGGCGCACAAACTCCCCCAAGAATCCCTCTCACCTCAATATGATAGAAGTGAAGATCCCGCCTATTTGGATCTAGGGTTGGTCTACCAGCAAGGATCGCAAACGCATATGCATGCCTACCTTCCTCTTCATGTCCTGACCATGAATACGCTGATTGCGGGCACCCCAGGAGTAGGGAAAAGTGTATTGATTTCCAATCTGATCTCCCAACTCACGTGGCAGTCCCCTCAGACGGGGATCTTAATTATTAATACCAGTAAACGAGGGGAAGACCGTCAGTATCCCGATTTTACTGTGTATCAATATGGCGCTCAATCTCCATCTGCTCAATATTCCGATATTTCATCTCTCTCCTCGGTTTCCCTTCCTTCATTGATATCTCCTAATCCTGGTCTTTCTTCTTCCGCCTTACCTATTCTTGGATCCAACTCCAATGAATCAGTAGCACTCACTTCGAATACTCTTCACGATCCCATTATCTTACCTCAAGGTTCCCCTCATCCTTCCATATCTTCGTTTTCCCGCGTTTTTTCCCTTCCCTATGCCATTATTGCGGAAGATATCCCTATCAACACCCTCCTCAAACAAATCAGTCGGAATTTAGCTGCCGTCACGGGATTAATGGACTTTGCCTATCGTTACTTTTATACTCCCCTTACCCGTTACTATGCTAAATATCACTCCTTACCCGTGGATTTATCTTTGGTCTTTGCCCTTGCCCTGCGCTATCTCCATCAAAACCCTTACGCACCAAAGGAGCAACAAAATTTACATCAAGCCATTAGTATGCGGGGTCGAGAATTTCTTGAAGATCCCACCTTTTGTAAGGCCATTGCCTTTCGCAACACCCTCCCCCTTTGGCTCGAAGGTTTTCTCATTCATGGGCAAAAAATCTTTTTAGATCTCACGGCCTGTGATACCATCACTCAACAATTTCTCATTTTAACGCTCTTGCAACATATTGATACGCTGACTAAAAATCGCAACTTCCTACAAAGTGAAACTCTCCAGAATCTGCTGGTGTTTGATGAAGCCCACTGTATCTTTGCAAAGCCTCAGGATATTGATATGAAATCGGATGAGAATATTCGCCAAGGGGCTATCAATAAAGCGATTATCCCCTATCTCCTCGAATTTCGCTCCCGAAGGGTAGGTTGTATGATTGCGGATCAGAGTCCTAGTAAACTCATGGCCAGTTTAGGGGATCAAACCGCGATCAAATTACTTTTTCGCCTTGGGGGAGAGTGTGCCAAGATGTATTCTACTACTCCTGACCTGCAAGAATTTATCATGCATCAACCGCAATATCATTGCGTGGTCATGGATGGCACTCGGGGCGAACTCTATCAGATTTGCACTCATCCTAAAGAAAAGGGATAAAATCCAATTAAATTTTTTATCTAATTTTTTTCAAAAATATCTGTTTTCATTACAATAACTTATTTACAGTCTTGAATATATGATTGAATATCAATAAAAGAATTAGTTTATTCAGTTAATTTTTTCAAAGCTTTTTAACAATTAATATAACAATAGTATTCCTCTTTACATCTTAGCTTTTAATTATTACATTCTTAATTAATAAAAAATTAAAAAAATCGTTTTCCACATTGTGCACAAAAACTTGAATTTAGGGAAATCCTGGGTGATTTACAAAAAGGGCACAAAGGTAGGTTTCTTGGTAAATGAGCTATTGAATTTGGATCTAAATTATTTTGAACAGGTACATATGAAGCTTTTGGAATTCTATTTGTTCGTGGATTTTGGGTGAATCGATTATTATTAAAAGTATTTCTTGATTTTAACTTCACATTACCTGAATTAGCGATTACTACAATAACACCAAATAATAAAATGATCCCAACAAAAAGTAATGTGTTATCTTTTGGGATATCTGAAGGTTGATCTGAAGGTTGATCTGTGATACCTCCAAGATTTGCATCTACAATTAATTTTGAAGGTTCATAAAGCCATGAGGAACTTGCTTCCCGTGATTTACAATAAACATCATCTTGAGAAACAAGGGGGGTAGTTAAAACAATATCTAAAGTCGAATATCCAATCCACTGAAATAAATCGATGGAAATTTCAGTTGAACTTACTATCATTTTTGTTATGTTGGTATTTGATTCATTTGATAAAGAGATTATCGAAGGATATGGCCACGAAACCCAGGTCATTCCTAATTCATCCCATGGGATCAGATTATTATCTTCAGTAAAAATAGTCACGTAGGTTGTGAGTGTTTCTCCAACACTATTGATATCTAAGGATAATTGTAAAATATTCGTATTTAGGGGAATATTCTCAAAGTGGAGGATGGTGGCATAAATATCACCTCCATAATCTATACCCCAATAAAGATTATCTAATCCCCCAAAATTTCCATCAGCATTCCCAGAAAACACACAAGTATCTTTAGTAGGAATAATTTCATTATTTGCTGGAATATATGGATCTTCATCAAACTCAAGAATATCTCCAGTTTGCACAAAATTCAGTGAAATTGGAGGTGATGATATTGAAGCATATGGATCATCCTTGGAATTACATGCTACTTGATGATTTTGGAAATAGGATCCATTTAATAGAATTGATAAATCGAATAATGTATTTCGATTAAATAAGGGGGTAATATCAAACCAATTTTGATCTTGTTCCGCTATTCGGCAGTTTATTTGGTCTATAACAGTTGTGGGGCGGTTTAAATATGTTATTGAATATTCATCCCATGGTTCTGAGCTATCCAATAAGCAAATGGAAATATTTGTCGTTTCATATATCGACCAGGGATCTATTGAGAGATAAACTGATTGAAATGTTGTAGGTTTTTGAGTAAAATTATAATGAATATAGGTATATGCAATGCTACTTCCAGAATATCCAAAATAGAGCGAGCTTTGGCCTCCATAATTAGAATTTGCACTACTTGTTTCTACATATGTGTCTCGATCTGGAAAGATAGGGGAGGGATTATCCATTAATCTTGGGTTTTGAAGATTTAGAGAAGCAGAGAGAGTATTTTGTGGGTTATTGATAGACATGGATGAAAAATATCCTAAAAATAAAATAAATATAAGATATACCACATAGAATATTGTAAATTTTTGATTAGTATGCTTTTTTTTCTTAAAAATAATCATCGTTTTATCAAATCTTTTTCTTTTTTTTTAGGATTTTTTATTCATTTTTAAACTACAATAGTGATGTTTTTTTATTTTGATGGCTAAAAAATTTTGTATTTAGACTATCAATATAATGATGAAATTTCGATTTTTTGTGAGAAATTCTCGGAGATTAAAAACCTTCATGACAAGAAGCAGTAACCATTATATTTTGAGGATTTATTATCGATGGAAGGTCAAGATTCTATTAAATACATAAAAAAACGCAAAATTTCTCAACCAAATTCTTCCCAGGAAGAATTTAATGAGTGTATCACTGACAAATCCGACCTCCTCCGTGAATCTGGTAAAGCAACTTATTTTTCCTATAATCCTCACGAATTAGATTCCATCCTCAATTCTTCTTCAAAAACAAAAACCACGTATGATGAATATTTTGGGGCTGATCCGCAGGATTTAGATAAAATGTTGCAGAAATCCCGCGTTCACCCTGATTATCGAGAAAAGGCTAAGGAATTACAGGAGCAAATTAAGGAACGTGAACGCCTTTCTCAAGCCATTGCCACCGAAAATTACTATAGAAGATACAATTTGCCTAAACCAAAGGTTACTGTGAGGAATTCTCCTTCACGTTTAAAAAATAAATCCCCGCCAATTCCCAATAATTCCCAAAACCCGAATGAAAATCCTAAAGAATATAAAAATCTCTCTGAAGGAAAAAGACCAAATAATAAACCCAATCCTAAAGAAAAATCTAAACCAGATATTGCACTGCATATATTTAATCCCCTTTCTAATGAAGTAATTCTCCCAATACTTGAGAAAGAAAAAATGCAATTACCAAAATCTATTGAAAAATCTATAAAAGAAAAAGTGATTCCATTTGTACCAAATAATAAAATTATTGCTTATAATCATGATAGAGAGGAGAAATTAGTTCCAGATTATCGAATATCAAAAAATGAACAGAAATTTATTAATAAAATTTTTCAAGAAAAAATTCCTAGCAATTGTTGGACTTTGTATCCTGAAAAAGTAGAACATGGAAAAATATATGCTATTACCAATTTAGTAAATAATAAAATATATATTGGTCAAACTCAAAGAAAAATATCCACTCGATTTGATGAACATATAAGTGATGGAATTTCCAATCGAAGAGATACACATCTTTATAACGCAATCCGGAAATATGGTAAAGAGAATTTTTTCATTCAAAAAATTCATGATATCAAAGATTGTAACGCTTTTACTTTAGATCGCTTAGAATCTTATTATATTTTGAAATATAATACATTAAATAAAAATTTGGGTTATAATCTGTCTTTGGATGTTAGAGGGGGATATAAAACACAAGAACAAAGAAATCAGCATTCAAATATACTAAAAAATAAAACCAAAACTCAACAAAATGAACAAAATATAGAAAAAAAACCTAAAAAAAAAAAAACAGCTCATCCTCAAACTCAAGAATCAAGAGATAGAATAAGAAAAACTCGTTTAAAGCGGGGAGTAATAATCACAGCAGAAAGTCTTGAAAAAGAGCATGAAACAAAATATAATAATTTTTTAAAAAAGCATTTTCATTTAGATAACACATCCCCATTAGCATTTAAAAACTCTAAAGATGAATTAGTTAATGATTTTCGTGGTTCCATAAAGGATGGATATGAGTTGAAAGATCTTGAAAAACATTTTAATATACCAGATCATGCTGTTAGAAATTTTATTTGTTGGATATATGGACATCGTAGTATCAAAAAGGCTCGAGATAAAGAAAAAAAGAGATTATGATTAACATTATAAAAAATAAAATTTATTGAAAAATAATCAATTCTCTTCAATTTCATCTCTATTGATAAATCTATTGGTAAATGATCTTTTATCATTTAATTGAATATTGAAATATTTTTTCAAATGATTTACAACAATTTCTCCCCACATACTTATTTGTTGTATTTTAGTAAAATAATATCCTTCAGAAAAATCTTGAAAATAAATTCGTGTCCATCCAATGATTAAATAAGGAGGTTTATCATTCAGCATTATTTCTGGATAAATTCCATCTTGTTGCGTAAAATTGAGAAGTTCTAAAAAAAATGCATCTTGGATATTTCCATTAAATCCTTTTATTTTTTCTCTTTGAGATTCATTTAATTCAAATGAACAATACAGGGTAACATAATTATCATTTTTATAAAATCTTAAAAAAATAGGGAAACCTATATCTTTACTAAAATTGCTTGAATCCATTTCATAAACACAATCATCTGAAATTTTATCATACATTTCGCAGTAATTATTGCTCTTTTTTGAAATATTGAATATTTTATCTTTAATTAAATCCCTTTCTTTTTTATATTTATCTATCTCATCTTCATCAGTCTCACTTTCTTCTTTTTCCAAAACAGTATACCTCCAATTTATATTAATTTGATATTATATTATTCTATTATCACTTTAAAATACCGAAATAAAATTTATAAAATTTTTATAAAAAATTCTCGGAGATTAAAAACCTTCATGACAACAATCAGTAATCATAATATTTGAAGGATTTTTTTTTCCATGGAAGGTCAAGATTCTACTAAATACATAAAAAAACGCAGAAAATCTCAATCAAATTCCTCCCAGGAGGGCCTTAATGAAGGTGTCACTGACAAATCTGACATCTTCCGTGAATCTGATAGCGCGACCTATTTTTCTTACAATCCTCGGGAACTGGATTCGATTCTCAAATCTCCTTCTAAAACAAAAACCACGTCTGATGAATATTTTGGGGCTAATCCGCAGGAGTTAGATAAAATTTTGCAAAAATCACCCGTTCACCCTGATTATCGAGAAAAAGCTAAGGAATTACAGGAGCAAATGAAGGAACGTGAACGCCTTTCTCAAGCCCTTGCCACCGAAAATTATTATAGAAGATACAATCTGCCTAAACCAAAGGTTACTGTGAGGAATTCTCCTTCACCTTTGAAAAATAAATCCCCGCCAATTCCCAATAATTCCCAAAAACCGAATAATAATCCTAAAGACTCTGACATCCCCTCCGAAGAGAATAATCCAACTTTAATCCCCAAATTTAACCCTCGTTCTCATAATGACCTGCTTGGTGTTCTAGGTGGAAAAAAGATGAATATTTCTAATGAATGGATAGAAGATTTTGAACCAAATTATATACCTAATCCTCCAAAAAATCGGATAGAAGGACAAAATTTTCAGGGTCAAATAAGAAAAATTCCGAATTATAATGTATCTCCAAATGAAAAGATAAAAATTGAAGGCTTTTTACGCGATAGAACTCCTAATAATTTACAAAACAAATTTAAAGATAAATTCAAGGAAGGCCATATATATATTCTTCATAATATAAAAAACAAAAAAATATATGTGGGAGAAACAAAATTAACTCTTGAAAAGCGGCTAGAAGCTCATATCCGCAGAAATAACTTAAAAAACCACAATACTCATCTATCACGTGCTATGAAAAAATATGGTTCAGAAAATTTTTTCATTCAAAATATTCATACTGTTAAAAGTGGAAATAAGTGGTTACTTCAACGGTTGGAAAACTATTACATTTTGAAATATAATTCCATGAATCATAGTATTGGATATAATCATACTTTAAAAGGTGGAGGGGGCGTTTTTTCCAAAGAAACGATTGAAAAGATAAGAAAAAAAATGAAAGGTAGACCCAGTCCAACAAAAGGAATAAAGCAAAGTCCTGAATGGGTCGAAAAAAGATCTAAAAAAAATCGAGGAAAAAAACGTACAGAAGCACAAAAACAATATCTCAGAGATAATTTTTCAGGAGAAAATAGTTCATTTTATGGTAAACATCATAAAGAAGAATCTAAAAAAAAAATAAGTAGAACAAGAAAGGAGCTGGGATTGGGACCTACTCCAGATTCGATTAAAAAAGCTATAAATACAAGTTATAATAAATATATTTCTAAAATTTTTCATATAAAAACCATGAATAATGATGAATTAATCATATTCAGAAATAAAATTGAAAAAAAATTTCATCAGATGATATTAAATAACAAAAAAATGAAAGATTTAATGCAACAATTTCAGATTTCTTATGAAGAAGTTCGAGGCCTAAGTCGATGGATCTATGGAGACCGAAATATTCAACGAATAAAAGAGAAAAAAAAAAAGCCGAAAATTCGATCATAATTATCAATGTTTAAATTCCATTTTTCATTGATTAGTATCATCATTACTCCCAAATCTTGAAGAATAAGATATAGAACTCGATAAATTTGAAACACCACTTCGGGAACGTATTTGTAACGGTGGAAATGTAGATCAAATATCAGAGGATCTGGGTATTGAAAAGAAAACATTCAGAAAATTATGTCAAAAAGTATATGGCACCCAAAGAATTTCGGAGTTATAAAGAATTGAAGAAAAGAAGTATAAAAAAAAAAGGTAAATAATTATCAAAATTGGAAACTTGATTAAATTAATATTTTGAAAAACAAAAACAAGGAAATTACTCATATTTCAAATCTAATATTTTAGTTTTTTATTTTTTCTTCTTTTTTGCTTGTCGAATTTCATGTCCACTAGATTTCGTTGGGGAAGACGCTGGTGTTTTTGTTTTGCGTTGATCTAATTCTTGTTGGGCCTTCATTCGAACTTCATCAATATACTTGGTGTGATAGAAATGATTATGCCATGTGGACACGGCCGATCGTGAAATCTTATGCTTTTGCGCTATTTTTTTAACACTCCATCCCATGGCAGTATCCAATTTAAATTGTTCCACATTAATCTGTTTTGTCCTCTTAAATTGGCCTATTTTTGCCAGACTGATTTTCTTTTTGGTTTCTGTCGTGGTGATTTTATGTTTATTCCCTCGACTAATTTTTTGTTTACTGGCAAGTGAATGGTGTTTATTATAGAATGGATTTTTTTTGCCTAATTTACTTTCCCGCATTAGTTTCAAAGTGGCTTTTGTGTGTGTTTTCCCATAAAAAGGATGTCTTTTACCCTTATTTTTTTCACTCAATATCTTTTTTGTCTTTTCCGACAATTTTTGACCTGTTTTTGATTTAGCCATTTTAATTTTTGTTTCTTGGCTATGTCGATGACCTTTCAACCCTGTTGAGATATTCTGTCGGTGTTCTTTTGTTAAGGGGATTCCTTTTAAATGTGCTTTTGCTTTTATATTACTCTTTCTAATCTTTTCTAGTGTTTCTGGAGTTGGTTTTCCTCCTGATCCCCCTTCCGTTGTGTTATAACCGTTTTTACGGTTTGTTGCTCTATATACTTTGATATATTCTTTTTCTAAATTGTCTAGCTGCCATTGTTTTTTTCCATTGATTCTATGAATTTCCCTTACATCAAATGAATCTATTCCATATTTACGGATTGTATTATTTAAAAAGGAATTATCTCTTCTATATTTCGCCTCTTTTGCATGATCTATCATACGTTCCTTTATAGTCTTTGTTGTCTGCCCGATATATAGTTTATCGGTGACTTTATTTCGCATTACATAAATACGACCAATTTCATTCACCTTTTCTTGTTTGGTTGTAATAATTTTGGGTGCTTTTTGTGCCCTCTTCTCAATTTCTGTATGGAGTGTCTGATTTGGAAATTTTATCCCATTTTTTCTAATTAATTTCGGTTTTTTAGATGTATTTCCTTGCTCTTTCATTATTTTAGGGTGAAATCTATTATATTTTAAGGCAAGATGATCAATATTTTTCGTATCAGATTGCTGTTGAGGTCCATGCTTTTGATTTTGTAGATTTATAGATTTTCCTTCAATTCGAGCAATTTCCTGTTTTTTAAATGCAATTTTATCTTGTATTTCGCCCT
>CAYPTZ010000087.1:0-9396 GCA_964413395.1 uncultured archaeon
TTAGGTTAAGAAAAATGTGAAAAGAAATGAGAAAAAACTATAACATTATAGACTGGTAAAAAAAATAAAATTAAATTTGCATTTTTCGAGCACGATCTGCTGCTGCATCTTGATCTTGTGCCATTAACACTTCTTCTTGAGTAACTCCACCTCTCGAGATTTCTAAAGCAGTTAATTCTTCTTCTGTCAAGCCTTTTCTTCGTAGCTCTTCTAATCTAAGCATCTCTTTTAGTTTATTATGTTTGGTTACTTTAATAATATTGGAAATTAACGGAATAATTAATATAAAAGGTAACAACACAGATAAAATTCCTTCTACCGTTTGTAATTCAACACTATTTTGAATCGAATCAGGAGACTGAAATAATGAGTATACATCATATGGATGAACAACTGCCCAAGCTAAAAGCGTAATCATTAAAATTCTTGTAGTCATATTTATAATTGTAGAGTATATTAACCTAGATGCTTTAGGAGCAGCAGTTTTAGCAGTTAAGGTATCTTTAGCTTCTTTATCCTGCTTAAATAATTTATCGAGATAATTAGCAACTTTTCGAGTATCTTTCATGGCATCCATTATAACCTGTTCCTGTTTTTCAGCTTTTTTCTTGGCGATTAACTCTGTAATAAGACTGAAACCGACGTTACTTGCTTTTTCTGACATGAATTTATTTAAAGCAAATCGATTTTTATCAGACTTCCCTAGTTCTTTTTCTTCTTCTGCCTTTTTCAACCTTTCTTCGGCTTTTTTCTGGCGTTTCATATCTTCAACAGCTTTAATCCTAGCAATTGCTTTTTCCGCTTCTATATGCATCAAATCAATTTGACGAGATAAGCGTATTTCTCGTTCTACTGAAGGAGTTGTGACTTTTTCAACATAGGACAACTGAAAAGTAAATTCAAGATAGAGAAACATGATCAAAGCTACCCAAAAGATCGTCGTCGTTAAAAACCCAAAAAAGCTCAATTCACGAATATCAACCATAATATCGGGCAGAATCAACCCACTGGATGTAACAACTAAATTATTAAGAAAATTAGGTAAATTTACAATCCCAAATATGGATAATACATCGCGTATTTGTAAGAAAAATAAAGGAATTACGATGACAACATTTAATAACATAATTACTCGAATGCTATCGCTAGGATTACTAGTTAAGGCACCTCTAATTGCATATATAAACATAAAAAGCATCATAAGTTGGAGAAATACTAAGTAAAAATCACCAGTTAATATAGAAAAGAGTGATTTCAACCCATTCCAAGCTTGACCCATAGTGGGCGCAACAAGATTTGTCGATCCATTTGCTGTAGGAGATGAGAAATAATCAGGTAAATAAAACCAGTTTCCAACCATATTTTGAAAAGTAGACTCACATAAAGTTTGGAAATAACCAACACTAAAAGCACCTCCAAATACTCGCATTATACCCCCAATAACCATATAAACACCATAAAATAATCCAAATAATATAATATAGAGTAGAAATGCAAATACATCACGTAAATACCCAGCAATTGACATTATTTCAAAAACATTAAAAATAGTTGGATTAAATATATTCCCAACTAAAATCAATAATATCAATAATAATCCAATAGATACCCCTCGCAAACTTAATATTAAGTAATTTTTTTCCAACTTTTATACCCTTCTTAGAATTTGTTATATTTATTTTTAATTTTATGAATTTTATAGTAAAACATTAATCTGCCTTTCCAACTCGTTTTGATTCTTGATATTCTGACATGACAATATCGAACATATCATCAGGAGCAACTGCGAGGACAGGAACAGTTAATTTTTGACAATCTTTTTTAACATTAACAATATGTAACATCATTTCTTCAGATATTGCTTCAGCAAAAGCTCTATCTGTACGATTAAGTTCAAGTTCATGAATTTCAAACCAAGGAGAAAATGGTGAAATTATACAAACAGCATGCCCATAAGATCTTAATTTTCTCACAGCTGCAATAACATCCAATTGCGCCACCTCAAGATCTGTGATTAAAAAGACTAAACTTCTTCGTGTATACTGACGTGCAAATTCTTCCATAGACCAAAATATTTCTTTTTTTCCTTTTGGACTAATTTCTCCTAAAAAAGTAATTATATCAAAATAATGACTTCGTTTAGTAGTTGGGGGAAGCCATCGAAAATTATTTCGGTTAGAAAAAGTAGCAATTCCGACTTTATCTTTTTGCTCCATAGCCACCTTTGCTAGTAACATAGCAGATTTGATGGAATATTCAAATTTTGTGGCTTCAACAGCACCACCCCCCATAGATTCACTTGAATCAATTAATATTATAGTAGAGACATTCCTTTCAGATTCAAATTCTCGTACTATCAATTTTTGGCATCTCATGCTTGCTTTCCAATCAATTAGTCGATATTGATCTCCTGAAACATATTGTCTAAGATTTCTTAAATCAGTTCCAGTTCCTTTTTTTTTGGTCTGATGAAGACCGAAAGACATAGCCATTGCCCGTTTTGCTCCCATCAATTCTAATGCTCTTATTTGTTCATAGGGAGGATAAATAATTATATCTGTAATTGAATTTGGGACAATTCGTTTTTCAGCATTAAAACCTAACCTATCACGAATTACTACTTCCAATGGCCCTATTGAAAATTCTCCTCTGACACGTGGAGCCAAGACATATGAAAATTTCACTTTTTTGTGAGGGTCTATTCTAGTACTAATATAATTCTCACCAGTTACTATCCGAAAAGCTTTTGGAGGAAAATTATCAAAGATATTTAAGAAATCGAATCGATTCCCCCCGGTATTTTCAATAATGACTTTAATATGCATGAAATCATCACGAAATACACGAGTGTTATCGATTTCACGAGTAACTTTTAATTCATCAATATTCATTGAACTTTCGAAACCTGGTAAAGAAACAAATGTTGCGAATAAAAAGAATACTCCACTAGTAATTAAATAATAATTTCTAAAGCTAAAACCTGATGTTAGCAGGAATGTTCCTAATACTACTAAAGATCGACCTTTTCCCCCGAGCATAAATTTTCATATCCATTTTTTATTTGTGAATGATTTGCATCATATCGTTTTTTTTATTTTAAAAAAAGAAGGAAGGTAAAATATAAACATATTTACATTGGAACTGCTACTTCACTTAAGATACGATTGATTACAGCAGTGGTGGTTAAACCTTCAAGTTCAGCTTCAGCTTTTAAACATAATCTATGATTTAAAACTGGAACACATAATTCTTTAACATCATCAGGAGTGACATAATCACGACCCAAGATAGCTGCACGTGCTTTTGCACATTTCATTAATGTTAAACTCGCACGAGGACCAGCGCCTATTGCAATTTGAGGGTCATTCCGAGTTTTAAAGATTAAATCTTTAATATATTCCAAAATGATATGATCCATATAAACAGTATTCACTAACCTTTGAAGTTCAACAATTTCTTCAGAATTGGTGATAGGATCAATAATTATTTGATTTCCACTTAATTGTCTTGCCATAATTTCTACTTCATCGTCTTCAGGTGGATAATCCAACCATAATTTAAAGAGAAATCGATCGAGTTGAGCTTCTGGTAAAGGATAAGTCCCTTCTTGTTCGATAGGGTTTTGAGTAGCTACAACTTGAAATGGTTTTTCAAGATTATAAGTTTTTCCTTCGATAGTTACCTGTTTTTCACCCATAGCTTCAAGCAATGCAGCTTGAGTTTTTGGGGCAGTTCGATTAATTTCGTCAGCCAATACAATATTGGCAAAAAGAGGTCCTTTCCGAATAACAAAATCACCCTTGGATTGATCAAAAACCATTGAGCCAGTGCAATCACTTGGCAATAAATCTGGTGTAAATTGAATTCTTTTGAAACTAATTCCTAATGATTCTGCAAAAGTTTTTGCCATTACAGTTTTTGCTAATCCAGGAACCCCTTCAAGTAAGATATGTCCATTGGTTAAAAGCCCAATAAATAGAAATTGTAAAATATCACCCATTCCAACAATAACTCTGCCAATTTCTGTCATTACATCTTGTGCAATCTCTCTAACAATGCCAATATCTGCTTCTTCAAATTCTTCTGTCATTTTTTTTACCTTTTTACCTTTTTTCCTTCAAAAAAAAAATTATATACTGTCATTAACCCATGACATTTCACTAAAGAGATAATTGAATTCTCCTTCTTCTTTTATTTGTTTCTTATTTCTTTTAATGGCTGTCATAGTTTCTAAAAATGTTTTTATTCGATTATAATTATTTTTGGTTAATAATCGGCTTTTTTGCTGTTGAAGGATATTCATCATAGCTGCTATGCTTCTGTCGCCACTATCACCTAATAACATGTTTATTTTTCGTTCTAAACGCCGATATAATTCTATTAAAGCTTTATTGTATTTCTTATGTTGTCGATACCAATTTATTTTCTGAGCAAAGAACGAAGATGTTCTAAATTTCAACATAGAACGTTCTCGTTCTGCAGCTTGTAAATCACGTAATTGAAGTTTTTTCTTATTACCTTCTTTAGGTATCCACCGTCTTAGGGTTTGCAAAGCAAATAAAGGATAAACTAATCCTAAAATAGGATTTGTAGAAAGCCAATTCAAATAACTTTGAACTCGACCAAAATTTTTTGCAGAACCTACTTCAGTTCTTCCTGCTGTATTTATGCCAAATATTTCCTCTGTGCTATCAGGTGCAAGATGTCCTTCATCGAATACAATAATCACATCTTCTTTCGAACGATTGAAATCTAACCATTCTATAGCATTCATTGCCAATTCTATATTATCAAATTGAGAAAGACTTGTCAATTCGTTATCTAACCAAGTTGCATCAGTGGCAGCAAATATACGATTTGAATGAGCAGCAGATCCATTAACACTCGGAACAGTCCCTAAATCTTTTGCACTGAACACAGTTTGAGGCATACCACCAAGTGGCCAACCAGTTTCTAAAATTGCTGAAGTAAGTCCAAGTTCACTTGATTCATTATCCCCTGCACCAAGAATGTCAGAGAGTATAGATGGAAGCTTATAACTATCGTCCACGGGGTCAAATTTTCCATCATCGTTCATGTCGATATAGGAATATTGAGCTGAAGTTTGGCCAAGAAAAGTCCAACCGAAGAAATTGAGGAGAGAACCTCCAGTGGTTGCAGTTGCTTGTCCTAAAACAACTTTATTTATCCCCTCAGTTATTGGATGAACCCCAAAATCGGAAATAATTGGAAAAGTATTATTCCTCCAATATCTTGGTTCCCCATTTGGATCCTCAGCAGGTATAGTCCCATTTTCATATAGAATTCCTTTAGGGAAAAAGGTTAAAGGCGTGGCTTTTGTTATATCAAACGCATTTGCCGCCATCGAGGATATAAACATTTCGAAAAGTAATGTTTCAGTTGAGCCATGATCATCACATACAAACAATGAAAAATCACGTTTAAACGCCGTTATTAAAAAGGGAATCTCCGTCGCAGGGTTATAATATAAATTTGGACCTGGTACCACTAATATTATATGACTTTCATTACTCAATTGATCAATCGTACTTAATGATGATTGAACTGACATTACATTATAATGTGCTTCTTCTAATACTTCACGAAATCGTGACCATCCATTCCAAGTTGGATTATAGATAGAATTTGATTTTGAATTTTCACCCGCATCAACTATGGGCCAGAAAAATGGAGACCAAGTTAAAAAGACAATAAAAAACATGATTCCTGTCTTAAGTCCAAATGCTTTTGAAGCAGGTCGGCTTCGCCGGATACCTCCCCCTGTATGAACAACAACTTCTTGACTTGCTAAGAGTTTGAAAGTTGCAAATAATGATGATAGTACTTTAAAAACTGCCATGGCAATCAGGACAATCGGAACAAAATTAATTAAACTCACCATCAAATTTGGAACTTTCATAGCATAGACAATTGCATAGAGTAAAGGTATGATAAAAATCAAAAAGATAACTAATAAAATGGTAGATAAAATAGGCTTATTCTTCTTTTTTAGATTGAGATTTGAATAAGCCATTTGTAAATAATCTAGAGAATATAATAATGCTATTGCAGAAATAATTATAATCGCAAGGCCAATAGCCATTGGAGCATATACTTCTTTTAAGGTAGCATAAGCCACCCATTTTTCCATCAGAATGATACCTGATTTATCAGATGTTATTGCAAATAGAAAATATTTGGAACCAAAATTGACCCATAACACTAAGCATAATGAGATGAAAAATCGATTATAAATAGTGACTGTTTTTGGAATTTTTGATGATAATAAAAGACCAACAATCCAAAATATCAGAAAAAGGGGGAATATGAATGCAAAAGATGAATAACCAAGTGCAGCAGAATCAGTATCTGATAGTTCAATAAGATTTACGGGCAAAGGAATTTGAAAACGACCAAAGATTTCAACATTATTTAAGGAAAAAGGTGTAATAAAAAAGCAGAAAAATGCCCATATCGCAGTTCCACGGGCTTCAGCTTTTGGTCTCATCATTTGTCCAAATATTAATGGATTTTTTCCTTGAAAAATTCGGGAAAGACTTTGAACAAATATTAATACAGCACAGGCAAGGATTACCCATCCTGCCGTGTTTACACTTACATCTTCTGAAAGTCCCATCGTTAAGCCCAACCCAGAAATTAGGAGACTAATTACTGCTGACACATACCAAACCCAATAATTCATTTTTTTTTTCACCATTCCTTTATTATAGTATAAAAAATTTATTTTCCCCAGTTAAGGTTACATTGGGGGTAGTGGTTTTCCAACAATTTCTTCAAATACTTTGCCAAATAAGGTTGTAGATGATTGAAATGCATCTAGAGAGGCCGTTAATCCCCCATAAATTACTTCTTCAACTTTTTGGACGAATGGATATACATTGGTTGGATCTAGACCATGATCTTTTACCATTTTCATTGCATAATCTCTGACACTTTGTGAAGGATGTCGGCTTTCTTTGTATTTTCTATGACATAACATAGTAAATAACATATATTCATATGCAATAGCTTCTTTAGGCCGATTTGATGAAACTAAAGTTTTAATATTATTTATTCTTGCAGACACATCAAATCCTCCTCCTTGAGATTGTTTCTTTTTAGCCATAATTACACCTATGTTTTTTTTTCTTTTTTCTACTTAAATGTTTTCGCTATTAATTTTGTAATCTTTTTATGTTTTGTTCATTATATTAATTATTTTAATCCAAATCAAGGATAGCGCCAATTTTTAAAGTAGCTTCCTTTCCGGTACCATCACTGACCATTTCAAAATTAAAATCAAGTACTGTTCCAGTAATTTCTTGAAATACTCTTCCAAATATCTTCATGGCTTTCTCAAAAGAATTACGATCTAAATCATAAAAACCATATACAATATTTTCAACTAAAGCTAAATATGGATAGGTTCTCATTGGATCAAGTCCATATTTCGTGACACATATGATTGCAAATTCTCGTAAAGTTTGTGAATCTTCTCGTTTGAGTCCATATTTTTCATAGATTAAATCTGAAAATATTTTGTAGGTATAAGCAATAGCTTCTCGTCTCCTTCCTTGATTATATAAAATATTGATATTATTAAATCGTGAATAATCCACACTTCGTAATTGATGTTCTTTTCGAGCAGCTAAATCCATCCTATGACGTTGAAACATGACTAATCCTATTATCAATCCAGCAACTACCACCCCGAAAATCAAGAATAAGCCCCATCGTAATGGAACCGAGTCGGGAATATCATCACCACCCCCAATTGAAGGATCATCTTGCACTTCAACATCAACGGATACACCAGATGTAGTTGGATTGCTTGGATCTGATTGAAATTCAAAAGCAATATTTGGGATCATTATGGATATGGATAAATCCGCTTGAGACGTATTGGTACTGAACCCTTCAGCACCTAAATTAAATTCAAAATAAAAATCACCATTACTATCAGTTGTAGTTGTCCCAATTGATTCACCATTGAGAAAAATTTCAACAAGCTCGTTAGCTAAAGGATTACTTTCATCCCCATTAGACCACAAACTACCTGTAACTGCCATATCGCCTTCAGTATATACATAAGAAGATGAGCTATTTTCTGTATTGACAAATGAAACATCGCCATCTACAGAGCTAACTCGTTCAATTTGTAATGATTGAGAGGCTGGAAGATATTCATCGTACCCCTGACCAATATCCTCTCCTAAAAATTCAATCCCAAGATCTGTAATATTATCAACTTGAGTAATAGTATAATAAAATGATCCAGAACTAATTCGAGTATAACTTAAACCTGTAATTAGATCAGTTAAAGAATTATTTTTATAAAGGTTCACATTCGGAGCATCTATAGGAATCAAATTACCTTGACCATTTCGCAGATTAAAAATGAAATTATAGGTATGCCCATTTAGAATTGGAGTATCATTATCTGTTGAAAGTTCAATTGTTGTTTCTGTTGTAATATCATTTTCAAAATTCCCTGTCATATTGGAAAATTCATTAGACCAAATAAAAATCGAAGGATCTTGAACACAATCAATATTGATTTGCATTAATTGAGAATTATCATAATTTAATGGTACTGTATATGTCAAATTAAAAAATCCATCAGCACTTCCATTATTATATGATAATTGAATTAATGCAGGGTAATTTATAAGATCAGGATCAGTCCCATCACAATGATGTCCATCAATAACAGGATAAACAGAAATCCCATTTGTTTTTGTATATGGAGGTGCAACAGTACGATTTTCAATATAACCAGTAAAACTAAAAGATTGTCCTGCAGGTGTATTTTTATCATTAATATCCAATAAATACCATTGTACTGTTTTTGCAGCGGATTTTGGTGCCTCTTGATACGAAGAATTGTTATTAAATGTTGAGACTTCTTGATTTACTCCTTGATTTGTAAATGAATTAAAAAATGGAATAGTACCTGCAATAATTATTGCACCAATAAATAACATTGAAGATATTTTTTTCATTTTTCCTGCATCTAATTCTCTTATCATTTTGATTATCTTTTTCATCTTTTCTTCACCATATATTATACATCAAATTCAAAATAAATTGGGTCACTCTCAGCACTATACAATTGTTCACTAGGAGTAGCATCAAACCTCAAGACATAATAAATATAATCTTGTTCAACAGCATGGTCAATTATTTCAAAATAACCATTGGCATCAATTTGGACAGATAATGTTACATTGAGAACATAGCCACCTACACCATCATCAATATAAATATCCACATAAATCCATAAAAGTTCGATTTCGATTGCAGAACTATTAGAATATGTTAATGTTCCATTAATATCTATTTTACTCCCATAAGGTTGAGAAGGAACTGGTGTGAAATATTCTTCATCAACATTAC
>CAYPTZ010000088.1:0-9396 GCA_964413395.1 uncultured archaeon
CTGCGATGCCAAATGTATCAAATATCAGAGTTGTATCTTTAAATGAACAACAGGGAATAAGATATTCCTATGAAGAAATAAATGCAGATTCATCCATGAATGTTTCCGCAACATTTCTTTACAATGCAAATGGAATTCCACTGATAATGAATACTTCTGTTTCGCAGGAGCAAGATAATATAGAGAATTCTTATAATTCTACTATAGTTTTAGTAGAAATCAATGGAAATCCCGTGTCAATCCCTGATGTGGTAGAAGATGAAGAAGAAACTACCACCACTACATCTACTCCACCACCTGACAACACTCCCGAAGATTCGGGAATTCCAGGATATAGCACAAATATTCTTATAATATGCTTAGTTTTTTCAATAATTGGTGTGGGGTTTAAAAAAAATAAAAAACAGAATTACTTGAAGTAAAATCAGATTCAAGGTGAATTATTATTATTATTTTTTCAATTTTATATAATATAATCTCTACAAAATTTTTTTTTTAATGATTACATCTTAGAGATTAATAATGGAAAATAATGTTTTGGTGGAAATGAAAGAAAATTTTGAATTTATATTCAATTATATTCTCCAAATCAATAGATCACCTAATAAATTATTGATTACGAAAATTTCTGATTTGAACCACTTAATTAGCACGCATAGTATAGATAAAGAGAAGATAGGGACAATTTTCAATGAAATAATCGAATTATCCAAAGATCTTGAACATTTTTCAAATATTCTTTATACAATTGAACCCGTTATAAAGAAAATTGTGGAATGGTTGGGTGAGAACTTTCAACATATTGCAAATCTTTTACGAAGTAAAGAGTTGGGAAAAAAATATCCAATTTTCCTTGAAAAATATACTAATCAATGGAAAAAACTATATGAAAAAGAATCTCAAAAATTATTATCCCAATTTTATCCAGAAGTCATTAGTAAAACGGAACATTTTGGAAGTACGGCTATCCCTGGTTTGAGTGCAAAACCAGTGATAGATCTTTTAGTTGAAATTACTTCTTTTGAAAAAGCAAAACAAAGACTTCTACCTACTCTAAAAAAGGAAGGATATGGTTATTCATGGCGGTCAGAAATTCAACCAGGATATATGTCATTTTTCAAGGGATATGATGATAAAGGCAGTCAAAAATATCATCTTCACATGGCACCTTCTAACCATATCTTATGGGATCGCTTATTATTTCGTGATTATCTCAGAGAATTTCCAGAAAAAGCCAAAGAATATGAAAATCTTAAAATAAAACTAGCTAAACTCTTTCAATATGACCGAGAGGCATATACGAATGGAAAATCGGAACTTATTTTAAAATTAACTGAAGAAGCAAAACAAAAATATAGTCCACCATGAAATTGATAAAAACAATTCTTAAAATAAAATAGGATTTTAGTTATATTATGAAAATCTTTTTAACGGGAGGAACTGGTTTCATTGGTTCACATGTCGCAATATTGTTGGCCAAAAAAGGTCATGAAATTTCAATACTTGCAAGAAATCCAAATAAAGTTCCTAAATTGCACACAATTCCAAATATCACAATTATTGATGGGACTCTTTCTGCCTATGATATTATCGAAGAAAATTTAGAAAATAAAGATGCTTGCATACATATTGCCTTAGGTGGAGGTAATAAAGCTTTAGAATGGTTAAAGCAAGATACAACTACATCGATATTTTTATTTACTAAAGCAGCTGAACTTGGAATTAAAAAGTTTATCTATACCTCTTCTACAGCAGCAATTGGAGATTATAGTAAACGAATGACAAGTATGTCATACCCAACTCCAACAGATTATTATGGTGCTACGAAAGCAGCGTCTGAAAGTTACTTTATTGCCACTTCTTATAATTCACAAATGAAATGCAACATCATTAGACCGGGATATACATTTGGGAATCCAGTTATTGAAGGAAGTTCAATGCAATCAGATAAAAGATTCTTTGATATCATTCAAAATGCTAAAAATGGTAAGGATATAAAATTAGTAAAAAATGATGGGACTCAATTTATTCACGCAGGTGATTTGGCGAAATTATATGACTGCTTATTAGATTCAGACAAAAATAGAAGTATATATTTTGGACTTGGTATAAATTTCTATACATGGGAAAAAATTGCGAAAGAAGCAATTAAACTGGCAAATTCAAAAAGTAACTTAATTCTAGAAGATTTAGGATATGGAGACACCCCTATTGGTATTGATGTTTCAGATATGAAAAGAGATTTTAATTTAGAATTTGAATCATGGGAGAACATTGTTGAACATATAAAATATCTAATGAAGGTTTTATAATTTTTTTTATCTATTTTGGGTGTCAGACTTTATAAAAATTGAACTAAAAACACATTTTCGAATTATCAAATGCGATTCTAGTATTTACTTTATTCGGAATTCTATATATTCTTCTGAATTGTATCAGTAATCCAGATTATTTATATTTCCTCCCATTTCCTGTTCATTCATTTTTGGTATATAATTCTGCAGGTATAATGATATATTCAGAGCATGTTTATGTAGAAGAAATACAAGATAAAAATAGAGACAAGGATCTGTTAATATCAGGCGCATTTAGTGCAAAAAATTCAATCATGCAAGAAGCATTGAGTAGAGATGCTCGATTAAGAAATATCAATGTCAAAGGATTTCATATTATAATTAATGATCTCCCAGGAAATACAGGTACAATTTTAATTATTACAAGTTCTGAAACAATCTTTTTAACTCATATAGTCAATCGTTTTATTTCAAATTTTCCCGAAAAAATAACAAAAAAATTAGAATTTCCAAACTTAAATATGTAATCTTTTCTACACATAAATAATTCACTGAAAATTCTTATCAAGAAATAATAATCATTATAAATTTTTATTCTATTAACCATTAGTAAAGTAAATATAGTCTATAATTGCTTGTCCTCTTTCAGTCAAATTATTTTCTTGAGTGATAAAACTTTGTTTTCTTAAGGTATGGATTAATGGGATGATCATGGGAAAATTAGAGATTTGTTTTAAATTATTGTAATTATTCACACCACCTTCAATTTGCTTTAAGATATTTTTTTCATCTTCGGTGAGAATATTTATTATGTGTTTTATTTTATTGATTGATTGCTTTGCAATAGGTCCATATAGGATTAGCAAATTTTTCTCTTTTATATTATTAAAAATTTTCAGTGTTTCTAGTTCATTTAGGTCATATTTTTTCATTTTTTTAAAAATATCGATAAAGGTAAAGATTTTAACATCAGAATTGAGAATCTCAGAAATCATTTTCATTTCATTTGAATCCTTACTCAATTGATATTTGTTTGGGATGATTTTATTTGAAATAAAACGATATTTATAAATATATTCTATATTTAACGATTCTTCCAAGATTTGAATTGTTTCCAAAGTATTTGGCATTAAACCTTGCCAATTTGTTAATTTATCTTCATTAATTTCTTCAAATCTTTTATTGAATTGAATTATATTTGATTTAAGCATTTCGCTTGGATTATTAAGTAGCATTAAAGCAGTTCTTATCCTATTTCCCTCAAAAATGACTATTTGAAAATAATTATAATTAATAACTTGGAAATTAGTAGATCTTGAGGGATGAGATAGTACTGATTCAAATTTATGGCCAATAGCATTTCCAAATGTCGCTATTGCAGTTAAAAATCCAGATATAAAATTTCCATTAAAGTCTAATTTTGAAAAGGGATATGAAAATAGATTCAATCCATTTTCTTTATTAATCACAAATAAGTATTGGATATTTTCTAAATCAGAAATAATATTCTGATGTTTCTCCAAAATTATATTTTTATGTGAAATATCTTTCAAATTAACCATTCAGCTTGACAAATCTAATTGTGTTAATTAAAGAACAGAGTTGTAAGAATTTAAAAATATTGATTTTAGGCGATATTTTACACTTGAGACGAAATTGGTGATTTATATTTGAAGAAATTATCTGACTTATATCAGCCAAATAGGATTTATTATTATTCTTCAGTCAAATATAGACCTGCTAAAAGGTCTAGACCAATTTCAGTTAAATTATTATCATTATCTATAAATTTTTGTTGTCTTAACGCATGTAGAATGGGAAGCAAAATAGGAAATTCTGTAATTTCTTTTAATTTTGCGTTTTCTATGATCCCAGTATCAATTGTTTTTAAAATTTCAATTTCTTCATCCATTAATATTTCTAAAGTATGCTTAAAATGCCGGATAAATGCTTTAGCTCTTGGACTATAGGGGATTATAATTCGATCTGCTTCCAATGTTTTTAATGTGTGCATCGCAGTGAATTCATCAATTCCATATTTAGCCATTTGCCTAATAATTTCTATAGCATTAAAGGAATTATTAAAAGTATCCAATCCTTCTGATATCATATATTCTCTTTTAGATTTTTTTTTTAAATTCTTTGAATATTTAGCAAGTTTTGATTTAATTATCTTATGTTCATACAGTATATTGATAGACAGAATATCTTCTAAAAGTTTTATGATTGGAATTCTTTTTGGCATTTTTCCCTGCCAAATCGATAATTGCTCTTGATTCATTTCTTCAAATTTATGATTAAAAAGAGTAATTTTTTTTTTAAGGTATCACTTGATGGTTTTAATAATAAAAGGGCAGATCTTACTTTCTTTCCTTCAATCATGACAATTTTAAATTGTTGATAAGCTAATTCCTTAAGTTCACCATAGCTATCTGTTGGAGTTACATATGATTTAACTTTTCCACCGATTTCATTTCCAAAAGTAATTATTGCTGACAAAAAGCCACTAATTAAATTTTCATTAATTGATAAATTGGCAAAGGTATGGGTAAATAAATTCAAACCATTTTCTTTATTTATTACAAAAAGATATTGAAGATTTTCAACATCACTAATTAAAGAATGAATATCCAAGATTTTTCTAAGTTTTTTACGTTTTTTTGGAACAAAAATGGTCTTATATCCAATAAAGGAAAGGATACTTGATGCCAAAATAATTCCACCAATCAAATAAATATTATTTAATATGTAAAATTCGATTTTTGTTAGATAATGATAACTTAATTCTTCATTTTGAAAGGAACTTTCATAAAAAGAAGCGGCAGAATAAAAATATTCCACGGTATATATACCCGAAGAATTTAAAATAATATTGATTGAAGCAATTCCTTCTTGATTTGTAATAACAGAATAATTGTTTAATGTTTGAGAACCTGATTTTAAAATAAATATAATCTCTTGACCTTTTATTTTATTTCCGTCAAAATCTTGTAGACTTACAGAGATAAAAAAGTCATTTGATATATCTTCTGTTGGTGGATCATTTAATAAAACTAAAAACGTTGGAATTTTGGGAAGAATTGAATAATAATATATAAAATTTCTTTGTAAAATTCTATTTGTTCCATCAAAAATTAAAGAAATACTAAAATTCTTCTCAGCATTAATAGGAATATGAAAATCAAAGAATATTTGATCTAAATTAGTAAAGAAATAATCAAATTCGAAAATCCTACTTGAAAAAATTATTCTTATTCGTAATAATTCACCATAAAGAGACTCTGTACAATTTTCATCTAAAAAGATTCCTGAAATCTGAGCATCTATTATTTCTCCATAACGAATTTGATCTGATAAAACATTCAATTCACAATAAAAGTCCCATTTTTCAGAAAGGCTAAAATTTATGTTCATTGAACAATATTTATCTATTAAACTTCCAGAATAATCAACAAAAAAAGTGATCTTGCTATGATTATCTGCAATTTCTGGAGAAAGGATTGAAAAGTTTCCAGTTTGATTCAATGAAACTTGAATAATTATTATATATTGAAATTGATTATCATCATACCATGCTGCAAAAGTTATTTCCTTCCCCAAATAACTATCTACTCCTTCAATTTGAAGAAAACCTTCTATCAAAGGAGAATATCCCACTTTAGTATTTGATATTTGAGAAAAAGTAAGGTTTGCTTCATTCTTTCCATTAATGGATATATTGATAATTGAATCACTTGATGGATTTGTATAATCATCACCATTATATTTTACATAAATTGAAAGATTATAACCTTCATATGTATAAGGAATAGTGTGGAATATTTTAGCAATACCAAAATTGTCAGTAAAATAATTAGCAGAAATAGACAATATATCATTATAAAAAATTGTAAAAATGATTTCTTTATTGTTAATCAAAGAATTATTAAAATATTCCAATTTGGCTTGTATTTCCAAATTTGATCCTATCTGAAAATTATTATTAACAGCTAAAGTTAAGATAGTTGCATTTTTTGGCAATATTTCAAGATTAACTTGAACTTTTGTAGCATTAGCATAATTAAATTTTGAAGCTTCAATTGTTAGATTATAGAACCCCGGTTTAATAAAATCTTCAAAATCTATTGATGATTGATAGACAATATCAATAATATAGTTAAAGGTCCCCTGAAGGATTAAAGACGAAGAAGAATTAGATAATCGCCAGTATAGATTTGTATTTGGAATTAGATATTCTGTAGAATTAGTTTTAAATGTGACCAATAAATTTACACTTTCACCTTCATATACAGGGTCAAGATCAAAGAAAGTAATAAAGGTTTTAACGGGTAAGATTGGTGTTGATATATTAAATGAAGTTGAACTGAATCCAGGTATAGAATATGTTAGAGTTAAAGAATAATTATAAATAGACCTTTCAATATTAGAGGCATTTAACGCAGTAGTATTAAGAAATATTTCATAAATTCCAAGATCTCCAACATTTGATGTATATTCATATCTTTCAATTCCAAAAAAGACATTTTCAGTTCCGTTAAATTTCCCAGATATCAAACCATCTTCAAGAGGATTATTATATTCATCTTCAATATAGATATCAATAAAAGGAGGGGATGAATCATTCAAAATAGGAATAAAGGATTCTTCTAAAAAGCCTTCATATTCATTACTTTTAATTACACCAGTAAGATAACTAATATAAATTGTTGTTCCTGTGATATTTATAGTGGATTGAATTTGAAATGCTTCGTAATAAGGTACTTCAATACTTATAAAGACCTCATAAACACCAATTGGAATGAAATATGTTTGAAATTCTAAAGTATAATTACCATATGAAATAGCTGTATTATTTTCATATACATCACTAACTAAATATTGGAATGGTGGCCAATCTACCCCCCATCTTTGATCAGTGGCATTATTATTCAAGAATATAAAACTCTCTATATTTGATATAGGATTATTATCAATATCAGATACATTGAGATAAAAGGATCCGACCTCGCTTGAGATTAATGAAGGAGGTTCTTCAAGTAAATCTCCTGAAAGTGTATTCCAAACTTCAAAATCATATTTCCAAAAACCTATTCTGGATATTTGACCACCAATAGGGGTACTATCATTCCAATTAGCTATTATCTGATATTGACCTAATCCTTCTTTCAGTACAGACCAATCTAAAGAAACATTCCCCCCTTCATTAATAAAGTATTGAGGAAATGAAAGTAATGTTGAATTTGTAGCATTTTTTATCAGTATTTCAAAATTTCCTGAAATAATTTCAGATATAGAAAGGTTTACATTAATTTCAGTAAAATTACCATTATAAACTTTATTTGTAGGAATGTCATCCACTAATAAAGTAATATTTGAGAGATAATTTTTGGAATTGAAAGTTATATTTGAAATTCCATCGAAATTATCAAAAAAATCTTTTCCAATTACATTAGTAATTGAAATATTTTGGAAATTTGAATTATTATTTGAACCATTTGAGCGAATATAGATTAAAGATTCAGGAATAATTTGAGTAGGTGTTTTAAATCCTGTAAAAAGCCAATCTTCAGATGTAGAACCTTTCTGATCCCATGCTGGGAGATCAATGATAGAAAAATTAAACAAAGAAAAATTAAAATTTATAGAATTATCACTTAAGAATTCACTATAAGTTATGCTTGAATTATAAGAAACATCCCAAAAAATTAGATTGGAATTGGAAATAATATTTTCATCAATATAATATGAAGCGGTAGCATTTTCTGTAGATATACGAGAGATAAATAAATTTGATTGAAATTTCAGAAAAGAATCTGAATATACACCATTAGAAACGTGAAAACTAGCATTGATAATGTTGCCAGATTGAGGGTTTGGTAATTTCAAATTACTAGAATCAATGTCCACCCATTCAGATCCATTATAAATTTGTAAACCTATTCCCGAAAAATCTTGGGTTGAATAATATGGGCTGAAAGATAAATCATCAAAAGATACACTAATTGGATCACTCTCTGCTAGAATATATTTTTGAGTATTTAAAACACCCAAGGAAAAACTAAATTGATTTGAATTTAATATATCTAATAAATTTGATGTTAAATTTAGATTGATAACTTTTGAATCGACTGGACCATCAAAAATTTCATTAAATTTTTGAATTGGAATCAAAGTATTTGTGGTAGCATTTGATAATTCATAATATAATAATAAAGTATCAATCGTGCCAGGTTCAGTTTCGAGATCAATATCACATTTAAAAGATAAATCACCTATTTTATATTGAGTATATTCTACGGCACGTATTTGAATTTTTTCAAATTTAACACGTACACTATCATCTGTTTCATCAATATTATTTAGCCAAATCCCAAAATCTAATGTATGATTGTTAGTTGAGAAAGAAATTAGGTCAGTAACATCAAAAACTCGAGTCACGGTTGAATGGTCTAAATATTGATCATTATTTATTGAGTTTTCAATAGAAGTTGTGGTAGCATTATTATAAGTATTGCCATAAATATCTTTAGTACCATCAATATATTGATCATCAATTCTGACCATTACTGAAAGATTATCTGAACTTTCATAATTTAAATTTTCCACACTCCACGAAATTTCTAATTCAATCTTCTGTGGTATAAAATCAAAGGAGGTTGGATCAGGGAAACTTGTTTGCCATGCCAAGGAGGGACACCCTAAGGAGACCTCACTTGATCCTGCTAAAATATAGGCATTTAAACTGTCAGATATTCCATTATATGACAATGTTTGAATTGCAGTACCAGAAATTCCCCCATAAGGATTCATTAGAAGAGGAGAATATTCAGGATCTACAAGAAATTCATCACTAACAGGAAATATCGTTGTTTCAGAACGTATTGGTTCCCCAACTTCAATACTTTCAAAATTTTCTTCTGGTTTAGCAATTAACTGACTCCATTTTCCATAAATGTCAGGGTCAATAGGATTCGATTTTTTAGCAGTTCCATGTATATTCAACATAGACCCAACGCATGATATTATTGTGGACAATCTTGGACATTAATATTGACATATCCACCGTCCAACCCCTCTCACGCGCGAGGGGTGATTTTTGTAA
>CAYPTZ010000089.1:0-9394 GCA_964413395.1 uncultured archaeon
TAATTTACTAAACCCCAAATATATTATACGCTTGAATGTTTAAAAGAGATAATATTGCAAAAACAAAAATTATGATAATTGAGAAAAGTAAATTATCTGATATTTTGATTGGTTTTGGGGTGAAAAGATCTATGGAAATAAAAACAACTACACCAATCAATGAATATATTACTCCTACAAATGGTAACATGGCAATTAAGGTAATTATTGATCCTGCTAAAGTTCCTTCTAATGATTTTTCATTCCAATGATATTTCTTTTTTCCAAATCTAATTCCTATAATACTTGCTGCAGGATCTGCAAAAGCCACCAATGAAAGAGCCGCTAAAAATAACATTGGAGGTAAAATAATAGCACATGCAAAATATCCAACAGCAAAATGGCTGTATGATGCAAATGTATCTAGTTCTTTGTATAATAAGGTTTTATTTGTTTCTTTATGAAAAATTGAGAAAAAGAAATTCGAAAGTCTTGTTATTTCGATTAGTAAAAGAGTAATCACTACTCCAAACATAACTAAAATTAGAATAGTTTGACCAAGTGGGATAGAATGCTGAATAAAAACTATTTCAAGATAATTCAAACCATTATTACTACCCCAATAGATGTCAACAACTTGCAGATATTCTGGTGAATTTTTAGATATCTGAGAAACAGTTAAGATCGTTATAAATCCTATAAAAACAGATGCTAATAGAATGATAAATACAATAATATGCCAAGTTTTTCGTTGATTGTCAATAGTTATTCTTGTTTGAATTGTTAAGTCTGCATTTTCAGAATTTTTATTATTTTCTTTTTTATGTCCTTTCAGATAGAAATACAGGTTATATATAATAAATAAAAAACCAATTGATACAGGAATAATGGAAAATACTAAACCAGGATAATCCCCTGTTGTACCATCAAAATTGAAACCTACCTTAATTAATATAATAATTAATTCCAAAATCAATAATGAGATCATACCTACTAAATTAAGTGGTTCTTCAATAATATGAATTCTTTCTTTATCTTTGGGATGAATTTGGGTCCATAATTGAAAAATTTTTGATGATTTTAGCAGAACTTTGAGAATTGAAAATATGAAAAAGGTAAAAATTGTAATTATGAGCCATTTACATAATAACCCTGAATTTAGTGCCATTAAATAATATAAAATATCATAAAAAATAAAATTATGTTAAATAGGTTGCCTCAGTTCTAATATTTAGGTCATTAATGTTTATTAAAAATAAAAATTTCATCCAAATGCCTTTTCATCATTGGCAGTGTTTCAAAATTAAATGTCATATAAAAATTTATTTTTAAATCTATATTCCTTGTAGATTTTATAATAAATCTTATGAAATATGAAATATTGAATAAAAGTACTTTTTTAGCATTTTACATAAAAAAAAGTGGTAAATAATTATGACTGAAGAAAAAAAAAAAAACATTTTAGCTCAATTAAATGATGTTATTCTTGATTTCAGTGAAAATGTGTTTGGAAAAGAAGGTCGTGAATTTATTGAAACCACCCAGAAACAAATTCATGAATTTAATGTTGCCGCAGTGCGTTCTTTTGTTGATTTCACCGATAATCTAATTTCAGATACAAAATTGAAAGAAAATAATATGGTTAAAAAGTCTTCATCAACCATTAAGGATTTATTACGACAAATTGGAATTATAGAAGAAGAAACAGAAGAAGATTTTTAAAAATTAAAACTGTCGATAAGGTTATGAATGATCTTATCTGAGTGTTTGAAATTATATCGGTAGAAGAGTTGTTTTTTAATTATAACTTGATGTAGATGTTTAAAAAAAAAAAATTGGAAGAAAATGGAATCTTTACAAATAATATTAAAATACATAAAAATCAGATAAATTAATTCTTACCAATTCTTTAATCCATCAAATTTGTTATCAACAATTTTATCAATAAGGTCTCCAACAAGTTTTTGGTCAGGGACACGATTTTTAAAAATATGTTTTGCTTCCATAAAAATCATTGTTGATAACGAACGTAATTGTTTAAGTGCTATATCTCCTTGAAGGAAAAATACAAAAAAGATTTGTTTTTGTAAGGAAAATAATTCACGGCTTATAGTAACGATTTTTGAGTTATTAGGGCCAATATTCTCTCCAAAAGTAATTGTGGCAATATCTTGCTTAAATAATGTTTTTCCAATGGTTCCAATGGCAGATAATAATCCAGATAATAAAGCATCATCAATTTCGACAAATTCATCAAAATCTCTACTGAAAAAAGGCAATCCAGTATTATCACAAATTAGCATTGATTTCAAAGCTGGCATTTTTATTTTCCTTATGTTAATTATCTATTTTATTTTTTGAATTAAGACTAATAATAGTATTCATTTTTGAAGATATTTATATTTTTAATTTTTAGTAATAATTCAAATATTGCTAAAATCAAAATATATTAAAAAATGGAATGATGATAATTATTCTTTTTGTAATAAAGCAATGAAATAACCAATAGATTCTTCTTTTTGGGGATAAAATCGAATAATATTTTTTGACTCAGAATTACTTAAGATATCAGTTTTTATTCCTGAAAAGCCTAATTTATGATATTTTTGTTTGATATTAATGATTTTATAATTCAATTTTGAAATTGCATAAGAAACAATATCTTCATTTTCCTCTTTAGGTATCGTACATGTATTATACATAAGGAGACCTCCTGATTTCAAAAGTGGATCAACCAACTTCAGGAGTCTTCTTTGATTTGTAGGATAATCTTCCAAGTCTTTCTGAGATTTTTCGAGGTATATTTTAGGCCGAGTACCTAATGCACTACAGGGAGGATCAAACATTAAAAAATCTGCTTTATTTATATATTGGGGATAATTATTTTCAATCTTTCCTAAATTACATGGTATTACTTCAATATTTTCTAAGCCTAATCGGTTTATATCTTTACGGAGATGTTCTAATCGATTGGTAGATCGGTCAATTGAAATGATTTTTGGCCAAATAGGATTATCATTTTTTTTAGAAGAATTGATGAATCCCCATTCTGCCATTGCAGTAGTTTTATGACCTGGAGCAGAACAAGTATCAAATATAATTGGATTGGTATTAGAAGTTCTATCATAAATCTCTTCCATAAATATAGCTGTTGCTAAATTTGGTGGAAAATTTTGTTCTGAAATCAGACCATTACTAAATATATCTGTATTTCGATATTTTATTGTAGAAAATTTTGAGCATACATTTTTAATAAGAATTCCATTTTGATATTTTGGAAAATCTTTTGAATTTATTGTGGCTATCCCATTTGCAACATGAAATTTTCTTTGATATTGAGAATCATTATATGAATCAATATATGAATTTGGGTACTGGCTTGGAGATAACATAATTGACATCATATCTCCTTTTTGAAATTTTCCATTGAATCCCTTATTTCCAGGATAAAAGAGGTCTGCTCCCATCATTACTGATTCTGCCGCAAATTTATCACAATATACTTTTTTATCATAAATTGGTTGGATTTTATTCTTTTTTATTGGAATCTGTAATATATTTTCAAGAAGACCTTTCATACATTTGAAATTAGGAAAATTAATTGTGCAATAATCAAGTATTTCCTCAATATTTGTTTTGGTTAGATTGATTCTAAGATTATAATATTTTGGAGCTATGGTGATGGATTCTAAAATATTAAATAATATCTCTTGATCTTCGATTGTATTTTGAAGATAATCAACTATTGATTGAGAGATCAAATTTTTTTTGGAAAAAGTGCGAATATCATTCATTTTTTTATATTTATATTTTATTTAGAAAAAAAGAGATTTATAATTATGAAAATCCACTTTGTAAATCCTTCAAAGTATTTTCATCTAGCCGTTTATCTTCTGAATAGTTTGGATTTTTAGCAAATTGTTCTGTATAATCAACTATTCCAAAATCCATGTTTTTATAAGTCCAATACGTATAGGAAATTTCATGTTTTTTGAATAGTAAAATAAGATCTTTTAGCCAATTTGTTCTAGTTTGAACTTCCGCTTCAACATATACTCCAAATTCACCACATAGCATTGGAACATTATATTTATTCTTAAATTCAAGAACAGGTTTTAACATTTCTTCTAATGCATCTTTGTCCCAATGGCGATTTATTCCATGTTTAAAGAATTTTGAATACATTGGTTCTGCTTGTTCAATTTTCTTAAAGAATTCTGGTGATACATTGATATCTCCTGGATAATCTGTGATTTTTCTGTATAAATTAAGTGTATAGAATCTTGTCCATGGTGCCAATTGATGGGTGATAAATAATGGTTGGTAAAAATGAAAACTATAAATTATTTTTTCATCATCAAATTTTTTCATTTCAAAATTTGGGCTATCTCCCCATAAATTGGATTCAATAACAATATAATGATCTTGGTCATTCTTTCTAATAATATTGATAATATCTTCGACTAAATCATACCATAATTGATTTTCTGGAAATACAGGTTCATTTAAAATTTCATACATAATATTATTAAAATTTTGATATCTCGATGATAGCATGTCCCAAATTTTTAAAAAAATATTTCTATTATTTGATTCTACATTCCAAATATCATTTGATTCTCTTTCACTTGGATCAAAGGAATGGCCAGGACATTTATGTAAATCTAAAATAATAGGAATATCAAATTCTTCTGCCCATTTGAGAACTCTATCCAGTTGTTTGAGTCTATCTTCTCTGAATTCTGTGAGATGATCATTTTTGGTAAAAAAAATATGATCTACAGGTAAACGAATTATATTAAAGTTCCAATCTTTAATTTGTTGAATATCTTTTTTTGTAATAAAATTGTTTATATGTTCCTCAGTAAATTTGTCAACTTGGGAAAAATAACCGCCGATATTTGTACCTTGATATGTTTTCATTTATTAACACCTAATTATTATATAAATACTCTTAAAATAACTTAAATATTTACCAATTTTTTAGAATATGGTTATAATAAAATTTATTTTTTAGTGATGAAGTATTATTTTTTTTTAAGATAATGGATTTAAAAAGTATTACAGCCAAAAATATAATGTCAATTGATATATCAACTATTGAACCTATGGATAAATTATCTACTGCAGAAATTCTCATGATCAAAAAGAATATTGGAGGTTTACCGGTTATATCTCCTGAAACAAAAGAATTGATTGGAATACTTACTCAACGAGATATTCAGCTAAGCAGAAGCATAATTGGTACTAATGTATTTCATGTAGATGATTTATATTCTAAAAATCCCGTAAAAGCTTCTTTAGATGAGGAATTACCAAAAATAATTGAAAAAATGAATTCAAACAATATTGAAAGAATTCCTATTGTTGATGAAAATAATCTGGTTAAGGGAATAATAGTAACAAAAGATATTATTTCATTATTAGGTAGATATTTTGAATAATGGTTTTTTTTTTTATTTATTCTAAAATCCAATCACATTATTTTCTTTTTAAATTACCAAAAAATTATAAGATCATATTTTTTCGTTGTAAATAATAATTAGAATATGCAATTTCTTGAATATATTGGGGTTGAAATAAAATAGGAAGAAAAAAGAGTTCTATAGTTGAAGAAAATCAATATGCATTTCCATATATTTCAGAGTTAAAAAATCCTGATTGGGAACCATTTACTTTAATACCTAGAATGTCAGAAATATGTTTTCCTCAAATTTCACTTGATAAAATTAGATCATTATCAATATCGTTAGAAAATTATTCTTATCAAACAATTTTCTGGTATTTTTTAACAAAAAGATATTTAAAAATTGAGACAGAAAATAATGATTTGGTAATCTATCAAACAATTTTAGATTGTGAGCTGAATAAAAATGAAAAAATCGCCTTTAAACAGAATCCTATCAACCTTTGGAATATTTCAAAAAATAAAAAAAAAATAAATTCCGATCCTAAACTGAGTACTACCTTTTATGTTCTTCATATTCTTAAATATATCAATAAATTAGGAGAATATCTTCAAGGATATAATAATAGTAGGAAAGCTCGCATTTTAAATTATTTAGAAAAATGTGAAGAAAATTTAAAGAAAATTGAAGATATATCAGAATATGAAGTTCTTTATTTTATTCTTTCAATATATCACTTACTTGGGGTAAAACCAAGTAGTTTTCGTAATAGATATTTACACAAAATTAAAACTCCATCTAAAGGAAGAAATAATGTTTTTAGATACTTATGTTTAAATTTCTTTAGTATCAAAGATTGTGTTCAAGAAGAAGATCTTTTTAAATTACATAGATTTCAAAAACCAAATGGAGGTTTTGGAATAAATAATTCATCTGAAGCTAATATTAGAGACACTTTTTGGATAATTTACACTTTAGAAACTTTTAAATGGATGTTACCCTATAGAGCTGGACCTATTTATTCCTATATTATTAATTATTTGAAAAGAATTAATATTAACAATTTAAAAAAAACCGATAAAAATATTACTTCAGTTTGCTATCTCGTCGTTATTTCTGCAATAATCTACAATACTTTAATTAATGAAACAGAAGAACTTATATTTTCGAATATGACTCCAAATGGTTTGTTAGATTTGAATGTTTTATCAGTACAAGGAGGATTTCAAGGCGCAGAGAAAGAAATTGTTGATCATATTAATCTTAATTATAAATTTCAATTAGAAATAATGGACAATCAAATATTATTTCGACGATTTCTCAATCGTATCAATCCCTTTGAAGAAAAAGTCGCGATAAAATTGATGGCTCAAATTCAATCTTATTCAACAGTTGATTTATCTGAATTTAGAAATGATTTTAATCGAAGAAAGTCTAAAACCTCTCGAGTAAAAGATGATGAAATAATATATCTCATACAAAGAATGATGGAACAACATTTTTTCACTGGGAGAATTATTAAAAAGAGAAAGAGACTTGTTGCTATAAAATATATTTTTGTTCGCGATCTATTTTTAGAAAGAATTATTGTTAGTAGTAAACCTGTTTCATGGGAAGAAATTAAGAGTGAAAAAAGACGATTATTAGATGTTTCTAAAGATATATTTTCTATGACTCGAGAAATGGATATTTCATCGACCAATATAATGAATGAAATTGAATCTTTAATAATTGTAGGCATAGATCCAAAATTCATAGAAGAAAGGTTGACATTTAATATTAAAAAAACATTAATTGATGCATCATTCTTTAATAAAACCATTGAATCCTTTCAATCAGAATTTCAGTTAGTAAAATCGCATTATGTTCTAAGTACACTTATTAAAAATTGGAAAAAAATATATTCTGAGTTGCAACAAAATTTTAGAAATGTTAGAAGAGTTTTAACAATAAAAATCGGTTCATTAAAAGAAGAAATTGATCAGCACCAATTGGTCCTTAATTTAGAGAAGCTAATTAATAAAGAGACAAATATGATTATAGATTCCTTCGATAATTTTCAATATAAATTTCAAAATTTAGAAAGTAAATATTCTAGAGAAGAAATATATAAACTGAATAATTGTTTAGATGATATAGAACACTATATTAATAAATCTGAACAAAAAATTCAATCATCATCATTAAAAATAACAAGCAAAGAAAAAAACGTATCAGAATTTAGGAAGAAAGTCATTAACAATTGGTTATCTCAAGTAAATGAATTCCAGAGTGTAATATCCTATTTCAAATTAGGATTTAACTTATGGAATCAAAAAATCTCAGAAATTGATAAGGAAATAGAAAAATATTCCACTCAATTAGTTGAGACAAAAGAAAACATAAACCAATCAATTAAATCTCATGATTATAATAATGCTGTCAATCTAAATAAAAAGCGCTTTTCAGAATTGTCCGATGAAATCAGTAATTATATTAATATTTTAAAAAAAGATATCAGTAAATATTTTAAAAAAAACCGAAAATTATCTCCTTTATTAAGAACTATTCAAAGAGAATGGGTTGAAAATCAAAATATATTAGAAGAACAAATTCAATCTATCAGGGATTATTACTCAAAAACTATTGAGACTGATATCCAATCTCATTTATCAGAATCTTTTAAACTTAATGTTGAAAAGATAATTACAGAATTACGTCAAGATTTAATGAAATTTGAAAAACAAATGAATTCTGAAATTCGGAGAAGTGGTGAATTTCCACGTTCTGATTATAAATTAGGAATAAAAACTTTAAGTCAAACTCTAGATGAAAAAATTATTGAAATTGAAGCATTATTTAAAAAATCCAAAGAAAAATACCCCGCTTTTGAAGCAAAAACAATTTTGAGTAATTTTGGAAATTTTAGACAGGAATTTTCCAATGAAATTAGTAATCTTTTTGAAAAATATCAAGGAGATGAATTAATTCATGTCATTATTAATTATTCCAAAATAAATCAGACAAATTTTATTAATCTTTCAGATATTGCACGAGTCCATAAGAAAAATGAAAAAGAAATTAATAAAAAAGTGTCCGAGTTAATTTCGGAAGGCCGAATAAATGCATCTTTGATTGGAGTCCCTCCTCAAATAGAAATACATAATGAAGATTGGCGAAATCACTTGCGATTGAAGGACTATAATTGTATTACTTTACGGGAATTAGAATCCGATTATCATAAATTTCAATCATTATTTGAAAAATTAATCAAGGAAAAGAAATTATTGAATGAAATTGAACAAATCAGACAGCTAAATTCAAACTTAAAGAAAAAAATATTCCAAATTGTTGATACTTATGAAGAATTTATTAAAGATCATAAAATTAATTTGACAAATAAATTGTTAGAAGAAAGCTATCGAAAATTTCACCAAGATTTACAAAAAGTATCAGAAAATATGGAAGGGATCATCAATAATTGTGATAGAGCTGAAAAATTTCAAGATTATGTTAATGAACAATATAACTTATTAGATGAGACAATAAATTCTGAAATTCATAGATTATTAAACCAAATTAAAGAAAGATCTGGTGAAAAATCTTATTTTGAAAATCTAACTTGGTTAAAAACTCAAAAAGATGTATTAAATAAGGGAATCGAAAAAATTGATGAAAATATCGAGATTTTCAAATCAGATAATCAATTGAAGACAATATATGAGATAACTTCTAATATAGAAGAGTTATATAAATCTCAAAAACAAGAATTATTGAATAAATATGAAAATAATATTGAAGATTTAATAGAAAAGTTATCAAATACCGAAACCAATCAAATAAAACGTTTCATGGATAAAAACCTATTAGAATGTCAAACGATATTAAATGATTTTGTTTATAAATATGATATAGATGTTGTGAATAAAATTAGAAGTAAAGAATTTATTTTGTCTGCTAATAAAATTGCTGAAAGAAATAATATTTTTGAAAATAAGATTAAAATTATTGAGAAACGCCTTAAAACT